>NZ_CDWWEW010000011.1:0-32941 GCF_977966315.1 Frankia sp. CeRuru1 | reverse complement strand
CCCCTGAATGGACACGCATCGAGGCGTGGAATAATTCTTCCATGAAAGCCGCGGTCCACGTCGCGCGTCAACTGATTTCTTCCGGTCGGAGAACGGCGAAAATTCGAATGCCGGCTGGCCGGGTAACTGTCACGATGTCGGCATGGTGACGAAACCCGGAAAAGCGGATCCGGCCGAGTACGGCGACCGGATCGCAAATGTCTACGACCGGTGGAATCTCGTGGTTTCCCGAGTCGAGGAGATCGGCGCGGTCGTCGACTTCCCCGCGGAACGGGCCGGCGACGGGCCGGTACTGGAACTCGGAATCGGGACCGGGCGAATCGCCCTGCCGCTGGCGGCGCGTGGAATTCCGGTAGCCGGGATCGACGCCTCCGAGCGCATGGTTGGGCGGCTGCGGGCGAAACCCGGCGGCGCGGAACTGCCGGTGACGATCGGGGATTTCGCCGACATCGACGTTCCAGGAGGTTCGTTCAGCCTCGTCTACGTCGTGTTCGGCACGTTCTTCGCCCTGCTGACCCAGGCTGACCAGGAACGGTGTTTCGCCTCGGCCGCCGCCCGCCTGCGGCCCGGCGGGGTGTTCATCCTGGAGGCGTTCGTACCGGAACTCTCCCTGTTCGACCGCGGGCAGAACGTCCGGGTCACCACGACCGCCGACGACGAGACCCGGTTGAACACCGCGATACTCGACCGCTCCACCCAGCGGATCCATAGCCGCCACAGCGCCATCACCGACCACGGCATCGACACCTATCTCCGGTGGAGTTGCGCCACGCCTGGCCCGCCGAACTCGATCTCATGGCTCGGCTCGCCGGCCTGGCACTGGTCGACCGGTACGGTGGCTGGGATAGTGCGCCCTTCACCGCGGCCAGCACCGTCCACATCTCCACTTGGCGCAGGTCCTGACCCGGCGCCCCCGGACCCGAGCCGGCCCGGACCCGAGCCGGCCCGGACCCGAGCCGGCCCGGACCTCGGCCAGCCTCGACCGGGGCGGATCCCAGACCTGGCGCACGTCCCGGGTTGGGCACCTCCCGAGACGGCGAGGAACCGTCAGTCGATCCAGTCACGGGGCCAGTGGATCTCCTCGGCCGTAAGGCGGGGCCGGTCGGTCAGGGACCAGGGCGCGTCCAGGTCTTCCTGGACGACGGAGAACAGTCCATGGTCAAATGGCTCCCCCGGCGCCGGGGCGACCTGGACCAGCCGTTCCCGCACCCCGGCGCGCTGATGTGTCAGCGCCCGGTGATGGCAGTAGGGATTGTTGCCGGCGCGGCCGAAGAAAGTGTGGGCGGTCCAGGTGCAGCCGCCGCGGCAGACGTCCGCGTACGCACAGCCGCGGCAGAAGCCCCACAGGTTCTCGACCGCGGCCGGCGTCCCCGCCGCCATGTTGACCGCCAGCTCGGGAGCGTCACGCAGCAGATCGGTGAGGCTGCGGTCGCGGATGTTGCCCCCGGCGTAGTCCCGGGTCGGCAACGAGGGGCAACCCTTGATTGTGCCGTCCGCCTCGATGCCGAGCGTGGACAACCCGGCCTGGCATCCCGCCCAGAAGGCCGACCCCTCGGGAGAGCGCAGCAGCCTTTCGTAAGGGCCGTAGTAGCCGACGTTGTTGCCGGCATGGACGCGGATGCCGTCCCGGCGGGCGCGACGCGCGATCCGGGCAAGCATCGGGAACACCTCGAGCAGCTCGACCGGCTGGAGCAGGAGCTCGGCGTGGTCGGCCGCGTTGCCCATCGGAACGGTCAGCTGCCACTGCCAGGCGACGACGCCCGCGGCCCGCAGCCGCCGGTACAGCTCGGGCAGTTCGGATACGGTCAGACGATTGATCTGGGTGTTGCAGGTAGCCTCGACGCCGGCGGCGCGCAGCCGTTCCATCGTCGTGAAACACGACTGCCACGAGCCCTTCCGGTCGCGTAAGCGATCGTGGGTGGCGGCCATCCCGTCCACCGACACCGAGCACTGTTCGACACCCGCCGTGCGCAGTCCGCGCGCCATGGCCGCGCTCATCCGGTATCCACCCGTCGTGACCGTGCATCCCATGCCCCGGCGGGTGATCTCGGCCGCGATCGTCAACCAGTCGCGGCGCAGGAACGCCTCACCGCCGATGAGCGTGACTTCGTCCACGCCGACCGCCGCGAGCTGCGCCACGACGTCGAGCGCCTGCTCGGTCGTCAGCTCCGCGGGCCGCCGGTCACCGGCCGGATGCTTCGAGGGTCGTCTCGGTGGACTCCTCCGCGGCCAGTCTCTCGGCGATGTCCTCAGCCCGCCCCGGGCCGACCTGCGCAGCCCAGGAGGGCCCTCGTGGCAGCCGCGGGTCCGCCGGTTCATCCTTCGCCATCCCCCACCTCCACCGACATCATCGCCGAAAGAGCCCGCACCGGCCATCGGTACCGTTCGCCGACCATCGGCACTGTTGCATCCCGGGAAGGCATGGCATGCTAACCGCTCAGGGTCGACTGGAGCGATCCCGATCCGCTTTCTTGTCAGAGTTCACCTAACGAGCCGTCCGGCTCGCGCTCATCCCCGCTGTCACACGCACAAGCCGGTGGCGCAACCGCTCGCGTCAGATCTCGACGGTCAGATCTCGACGACGGCCTGGGCGAACTGGGACTGGTACAGCCGGGAGTACGGGCCGCCGGCGGCCAGGAGTTCGATGTGGGTGCCCTGTTCGACGATGGCTCCGTTCTCCATCACAAGAATGGTGTCCGCGTCCCGGATGGTCGACAGTCGATGCGCGATGACGAACGCGGTCCGGCCCGCCCGCAGGGTCGACATCGCCCGTTGGATGAGGACCTCGGTACGGGTGTCCACCGAGCTCGTCGCCTCGTCGAGAACCAGGATCAGAGGTTCCACGAGGAAGGCACGGGCGATGGTGATCAACTGCTTCTCCCCGCCGCTCACGCCGACCCCCTCGTCGTCGAGCACGGTGTCGTAACCCGCGGGAAGGGTGCGGATGAACCGGTCGACGTGCGCGGCGCGGGCCGCCGCCACGATCTGCTCCTGGGTGGCGCCCTCCGCACCGTAGGCGATGTTCTCCGCGATCGTTCCGCCGAACAGCCAGGTGTCCTGCAGGACCATGCCGATGCTGGCCCGCAGTTCATCCCGGGACATCGCCGCGACATCGACCCCGTCCAAGGTGATCCGTCCGCCGGTGACCTCGTAGAAGCGCATCAGCAGGTTGATCAGAGTGGTCTTGCCGGCACCGGTCGGCCCGACGACCGCGACGGTGTGACCAGGTTCCGCGACGAGTGACAGGTCCTCGATCAACGGCTTGTTCGGTTCGTAGCGGAAGGAGACGTGTTCGAAGGCCACCCGGCCACGAAGCCGCTCCGGATGCGCCGGAACCGCCCGGTCGGGTTCCTGCTCGACGGTGTCGAGCAGGTCAAACACCCGCTCCGCGGAGGCCACCCCGGACTGCACCAGGTTCGCCATGCTGGCAACCTGGGACAACGGCTGGCTGAACTGCCGAGAGTATTGGATGAACGCCTGGACGTCACCGATCGACAGCGAGCCGGACGCGACCCGCAGGCCGCCGATCACCGCTACCAGCACGTAGTTCAGGTTTCCGATGAACAACATCGAGGGCTGCATGAGACCGGAGATGAACTGCGCGCGCCAACTGGCGGCGTAGAGCCGCTCGTTCTGCTCACGAAAGATCTCCGCGGATTCCTCCTGCCGGCCGAACGCCCGCACGAGCGTGTGCCCGGTATACATCTCCTCGATATGGGCGTTGAGACCACCGGTGATCCGCCACTGAGCGACGAACTGGGGCTGAGCCAGCTTGCCGACCCGGGTCGCCACCATGATCGATACTGGCACCGTGACCAGCGCGATCAGGGCAAGGATCCAGGAGATCCAGAGCATCATCGACAGCACGCCCACGATCGTCAGCGTCGACACGACGATCTGCGACATGCTCTGCTGCAGGCTCTGCCCGAAGTTGTCGATGTCGTTGGTGACCCGGCTGAGCACCTCGCCTCGCGGCTGACCGTCGAAGTAACGGATGGGCAACCGCGAGATCTTCGCCTGGACGTCGCGGCGCAGATCACTGATCACTCTCTGCAGGGCCAGGTTCGCCAGCCGGGCCTGGAGCACACCGCACAGCCCGGACACCGCGTAGACGAGCACGACCCCCAGCAGCACGACACCGATGGCATCGAAGTCCAGGCCATGACCGGGGGTCACGTCGAGCGAGGCGAGCAGGTCCGCCTGGGTGCCGTGGCCGGTGGCACGCAGCTGCGCGACCGCCTGCTCCTTCGTGCTGCCGGCGGGCAGCCGCCGACTGAAGATCCCCGCGAACACCAGGTCGGTGGCGTGGCCGAGCAGGCGAGGACCGATCACGCTCAGACCGACACTCAACGTTGCCAGGACCACGACGGCGATCAGCAGGTGACGCTGCGGTCGCAGCAGTCCGAGCAGTCGGCGGCTCGAGGCGGCGAAGTCCATCGACTTCTCCGTCGCGCCCGGGCCTATGAAGAACCGAGCGGGCCCGGCCGTCGGGGCCGGACCGCGGCGCGGTACCGGTACCGGGCTGCTCATGCCGCCTCTTCCTCGGTGAGCTGGGAGAGCACAATCTCGCGGTACGTGGTGTTGTCGGCCATCAACTGCTGGTGGGTGCCGACGCCGACCACCTCACCGTGGTCCAGCACGATGATCTGATCCGCATCCCGGATGGTGGCGACCCGCTGAGCAACGATCACCACGGTCGCGGCGGAGGTCTCGTGGGCGAGCGCCCTGCGCAGACGGGCGTCGGTGGCGTAGTCGAGGGCCGAGAAGGAGTCGTCGAACAGGTAGATCTCCGGGCGGTGAACGAGCACGCGGGCGATGGAGAGCCGTTGGCGCTGGCCGCCGGAGACGTTCGTGCCACCCTGGGCGATCGCGGTGCCGAGACCGTCCGGCATGGCTTCGACGAAGTCCTTCGCCTGCGCAATCTCCAGCGCGCGCCACAGTTCGTCTTCGGTGGCGTCCGGATTTCCGTAACGCAGATTGGTCGCGACGGTGCCGGAGAACAGATACGGCTTCTGTGGAACTAGGCCGACGGTCCGGGCGAGCAGCGCCGGGTCGAGATCGCGGACGTCGACGCCGTCGACGAGGACGGCACCCTCGGTGGCGTCGGCCAGCCGCGGGACCAGACCGAGCAGCGTCGTCTTGCCGCTACCGGTGCTGCCAATGATGGCTGTGGTCTGACCCGGCCGGGCGCACAGGCTGATTCCGCGCAGGACCGGCGCCTCCGCTCCCGGGTAGTGGAACCCGACGCCCCGCAGTTCCAGGTCACCGTGGCGGCGCAGCTCCCGCACCGGGTTCCGCGGTGGCAGGACCGTGGAGTCGGTCTCGAGCACCTCCTGGATGCGCTCCGCGCACACCTCGGCGCGGGGAATCATCATAAACATGAAGGTGGCCATCATCACCGACATCAGGATCTGCATCAGGTAGCTGAGGAAGGCCGTCAGCGCGCCGATCTGCATCTGGCCGGCGTCGATACGGTGAGCACCGAACCACAGTACGGCCACGCTCGAGAAGTTGACCACGGTGAGCACTAGCGGGAACATCAACGCCATGAGTCGGCCGAACCGCAACGAGACGTCGGTCAGTTCGGCGTCAGCCACCGCGAACCGGCGCCGCTCATAATCGTCCTGGACAAAAGCGCGGATCACCCGGAGTCCGGTGATCTGCTCCCGCAGGATCCGGTTGACGGTGTCCAGGCGCTCCTGCATCGCCCGGCCCAGCGGCCGCATCCGTCGCACGATCAAGCTGATAATCACCGCGAGGACCGGAGTGATCGCGACGAGCAGGAGCGAGAGCCCGGCATCCTGATTGACCGCCAGGATGATGCCGCCCAGGCACATGATCGGCGCGGAGACCATGAGCGTGAAGCTCATCAACATCAGCATCTGCACCTGCTGCACGTCGTTCGTGGCCCGGGTGATCAGTGAGGACGCACCGAAGCGGCCGACCTCCCGCGCTGAGAACGACTGGACCCGGTCGAACACCGACGCCCGGATATCCCGACCGAGCGCCATCGCCGTCCGGGCTCCGAAGAAGACGGCGGCGCCGGCGCAGACGATCTGCACGACGCTGACACCGAGCATGAGTCCACCGATACGCATGATGTAGCCGGTGTCGCCGATGACCACTCCACGATCAATGATGTCAGCGTTGAGGGTGGGGAGGTAGAGCATGGCGATCGTCGCCACCAGCTGCAGAAGGACCAGTATCGAGATCGGCCGGCCGTAGGGGCCGAGGTGAGCCCGCAGAAGTCGGATCAGCATACGGTCCCTCTCGGTGGCGGCTGGTGGTCGAACCGGTAGATCGCGACAACGGTGGGTAACCACATTGCAAACGTGTTGCGACCCTACGACGTCAACCCAACATCAGGTCAAGGCATTTTCAGTGCCACGCACTGGAGAGTTGGGGGCCAGTGCCACGCACTGGAGAGTTGGGGGCCAGTGCCACGCACTGGAGACATGGCAGCTACCTCATGCCGGATACCTGCCGGGGATGTCGGCGAGCGGTGCGGGTCCGCCGAAGAGGCTGCCCTGGCCGAGGTCGCAGCCGCTGTGCGCGAGGGTGGCGGCCTGCTTCGCGTCGGTGATGCCGGTGCCCAGCAGTGAGATGCCCAGCCCGCGGATGGTGGCGAGGAACGCCGTGCGCAACGTGCCGTCGTTTTCTTCTTCCCCGGGGGTGCGGCCGTCGGTCAGCTGCCGGGTGGCGGTGGCGTCGAGCACGATGATCTGGACGGGGAGTGGCAGAAGGGGATCGAACGAGAGGTCCTCGGCGCTGGGACAGATGATCGCGAGCCTGATGCCTCGTGCGGCCAGTCCGCGCAGCGCCCGCAGGGCGGCCTGATCGGTGTGGTGCGTCGCGCCGACGACGCGGAGCACGAGAGCGTCGGGTGGCAGGTGGTGGACGGTCAGGGCACTGACCACCTCGGTCGTGAACCAGGCCTCAGCGGCATCGAGGATCGAGACGGGGATGTGGAGGGCCACCTCCGGATGGCCCGTGCTTCGGTAGCGGCCGAGGTCACGGCAGGCCCGGTCGAGCAGGATGTGCTCCAGTGCGGGGGCCAGCCCGGTCTGCTGGGCGGTGGGGATGAGACGGTGGTGGGGAGCGGGTCGGGAGGACGGGTCGTCCCACCGAAGCGCCGCCTCGACACCGACGGTCCGACCGGTGTGGAGCTCGATGATCGGCTGATAGCTGACGTCGAGGGTACCGCCGCCATCCTCGCCGCGTACGGCGTGGGTGAGGCTGGTGCGCAGGGCATCCTCGGCGCTGGCGGGGCACAGCTCCGGCCGGTACACCACCAGGGTGCCCTTACCCCGCCGTTTTGCGGCATACATGGCGGAGTCCGCCTGTTTCAGCACGCTTTCCGCGGTGGCCTGAGTGCCGGGGTCGACAACGACCAGCCCAATGCTGGCCTGGATTGTATGAACCGTTCCGGCGAGTACCAAGGGTACGCGGAGTGTTTCCAGGATCCGCCGCCCGATGGACTCGGGGTCGACGCAGCCACCTTCCAGTAGGACCGCGAACTCGTCGCCGCTGATGCGGGCAACCGTGTCGGTGGTACGGGCGCAACTCGTCAGCCGATCCGCGGTTACGCGAAGCAGGTCGTCGCCGGCCGCGTGCCCGAATCTGTCGTTGACGCTCTTGAAGTCGTCGAGGTCGCAGAACAGTAGTGCAAGCTGCGTATTGTCCTGCGTATTGTCGTGGAGGCGCCGGGCAAGTCCGCGTTGCAGTCGGGCCGTCAACAGCGTGCGGTTCGCCAGGTCGGTCAGCGGATCGTGCAGGGCCTGGTGGTGCAGCTGTCGTTCGCGGGTGTAGCGGTGGGCGTTGTCCAGGCACAGCGCCGCGCGGGCGGCCAACTCCTCGGCCAGGGCCAAGTCGTCGTCCTCGTAGGGCTCTGGTTGCCGGGAGCGGTAGAAACTGGCCACCCCGAACATTACGTCGCGGGTGCACAGGGGAACGGTGATGAGCGAGTGGATCCCCTGCGCGAGGAGTCGCTCGACGCGTTCGGGGTCCTGGGCCTGCCAGCCGGGAGCGGCGTGCAGGTCGGCCTCAAGCACCGCCCGCCCGCTGGCCAGGCACCGGGCCTGCGGCGTGGAGGGCAGGAAGCTGATCTGGTGACCGGCCGGGTAGAGGGCGAGGCCTTCCTGGATGCCGTGCAGGGCGGCGCGGCGCAGCAGTGCGTTCGGACGCAGCAGTGCGGTCGGATGCAGCGAGTCCTCGCCCCGCAGGACAGACTCCGCCAGGTCCACCGTGACGACGTCGGCGAGTTCGGGCACGGCTGCCTGGGCCAGTTCCTCGGCGGTCCGGGTCACGTCGAGGGTGGTCCCGATGTGCATACTGGCCTCGTACAGCAGGGTGAGGCGTCGCCGTGCCGCCACCGCGAGACGGCCGATTCCCTGTTCCCCGATGGCCAGCAGCGACGCGCCGATGGCGGGCTGCCGGCTGTCCGGGTAGGTACTGGCCACGGGTGTGCTGGCCGGGCGGGTGGCGTCGGGTGCACTGGCCGGCGGGCGCGGCATCGGCCTGGGCGCGCTAAGCGCGGCATACGGCAGGAAAAGCCCCGGCGCCGACGGGGCACCGGCGTCGGCCCCCTGCGGCTGGCTGTTGAGGTGTCCTGCCACGGCCGCGGCGCTGGTCATAAGGCGACGGGGCGGCCCGAAGGGAAAGGCGACCTCGACGGCCAGTCCGGCCACCGCGGAGTGCGTCTGTACCTTCCTGCACACCAGCGTGGCGGTCTGACCGTGCGGCAGGGATACCTCGATGACGGTCGGGCGGCCCGCTGCGATCAGTTCAGCGGCCTTCTCCTGCAAAACCAGCCGAATATCACGCTCGATCTCGATGCCGGACCCGGCCTTGAGATCGAGCGGAAACTGTGCGCCGCCAGCCGGTATCCGCATCCGGTGTTTGGCCTGCCGGTACGCCAGGAGCAAGGCCCGTTCCCGCTCGCTCGCCTGTTCCAGCAGCCGATGTTCGATGGCGCGGCCAGCCTCCCCCACCATGGCTTCCGCCGACGGATTCGCCTCGGCGAGCCTGCAGATGAGGCTGAACACGCCCTCGATGCGCCCGCTGAGGGGGTCGCGGACGGGAACGGATATGCACGCGTCCGGTTGGTAGAGGTCAGCGAAGTGCTCGGCGCCCGAGACCCGGGCGGGGCGCCTTTCCACGAGTGCGAGGGCTACGGCGCTGGTGCCGACCAGGTGCTCGGCGACGCAGAACCCAGGGTGTAGGCCGAAGGATGCCTCACCGACCCGGTGCGCCAGTATTCTTGCCTGGTCGTCGGTGAGACACACGCACACCCAGGTCCCGGCGATCGTGGATGCCAGTCGGTCGAGTACCGGGTCGGCCGCGCGGACCAGGCGCGTATCCAGGTCAAGATCCGGATCATAGACGGGGGAGCACCGGTCCGGGCTCACGTTCAGTACCTGGCTGCGCCACCACGAACCCAAGATCGCGTTTTGTGGGCCTTCCGCTACCAGGTCACCGGTTACCAGGTCACCGGTCAGGAATAGTTCCCGCAGGTGAGCGTTGTTACGCTGCGCAAGGTCATCCCAGATGTCCACGATGAGTTCACCTACCTCCTCGGGATCCCCAGGGGTTTCCGCCTCACCCTAGCCTGCGCGCACATTCCACACCATCGAATCTACTACACCATTGTAGGCCTGCTGCCGCCTGCGGAATGCTCCGATCTGCGAGCGACGCTAGATATGAGACCGGTATAAGCACGTATGCGATGCTGGCGACGCTACCGGTGGAGCGGGACGCCCTAGTCGATCATGCTGTTGTGATCATGCAGCCGGCGTTCTGTTCGCGCGACGGCGCGGCACGGTCCGAGCGCGCTCGACCTGCCGCAGCGGCTCAGAATGCCGCGCGAGCTCCGACGGCGGGGGCGTCGACATCCACGATCTCCTTACCCAGGGGCAGCAGCGAGACCGGGATTAGTTTGAAGTTCGCCAGCCCGAGCGGGATACCGATGATGGTGAGGCAGAGTGCCAGGCCGGTGGTGAGATGTCCCAGTGCCAACCACCAACCGGCCAGAAGGATCCACAGCACGTTTCCGACCAGAGACGCCCCGCCAGCGCCGGGTCGGTCGACAATGCGCCGTCCGAACGGCCACAGTGCGAAGTTCGCCATCCGCAGAGCGGCGATCCCGAAGGGGATCGTGACGATGAGAATGAAGCACACGAGCGCCGCGAGGGCGTAACCGACGGCGAGCCAGAAACCACCGAATACCAACCAGATAACGTTGAGCACAAGGCGCATGAGCTGACCCGCTCTCTCTCCCGATCCGACACCGGGATCTCCGACACCGGGATCGTGGTGAACGCCGATGGCAAGCCTGCCGGGAACATCGACGCCACTCCTGACGCCACTCGTCGATCAGCCGCCACTCGTCGATCAGCACCGAACTTTATCGTACCAATCGGGCCCAGGTCGTCCGGGCGCGGTCGTCCGGGCACGGTCATCGGAACTCGCGATGACGCACCGTCAGGTACACCACGACGATCTGCCCCCGGGATGCCATCGCAAACAGAGTGGATGCCACGCGGCCCGGCACGTTCCGGCCCGGCTCGCTACTGTCGTGGCAGCAGTCCATGCCGGCATGTCGCGTCCGCACGAACGCAGGTGACGTACGCCGCCGCCGGGCACAGGCAGCGTCCCGGCCACGGTCGTCGGTATCCAGGAGGTGATCCGGTTCGGGCAGCTCAACCGGCTCCCGCCTGCCGTGGACACGAGGTGTTGCCCCGGTTACCTCTCTCGAGAGCGGAAATGATGCGCGGATGACCGATATGCAGGCATTCGACCACGTGATCGATCTCGTCGGAAACACACCGCTGGTCCGGATCACACCGACGATCGAGACGACGCCGGCGCCGGTGCTGGCAAAGCTGGAGTACCTCAATCCCGGTGGATCGGTGAAAGACCGGGTGGCGCTGACCATGGTCTCCGCCGCCGAGGAGGCCGGGCTGCTTCCGCCTGGTGGGACCATCATCGAACCTACCAGCGGAAACACCGGTGTCGGTCTGGCCCTGGTGGCGGCCCGGCGGGGCTATCGCTGCGTGTTCACCATGCCTGACAAGATCAGCGAAGAGAAACGGGCCGTCCTGCGCGCCTACGGCGCCGAGGTCGTCATCTGCCCGACAGCAGTGGCACCCGACGACCCCCGCTCCTACTACTCGGTGGCCCGCCGGCTCGTCCGCGAGACTCCCGGTGGTTGGAGCCCGGATCAGTATTCCAACCCGAACAATCCCGCTGCGCACCACGCTACGACCGGGCCGGAGATCTGGCAGGCCACGAACGGTCGCGTCACCCACTTCGTCGCCGGCATCGGGACCGGCGGGACGATCAGTGGAGTCGGCCGTTATCTCAAGGAGGCGTCCGGCGGAACCGTGCAAATCGTGGGCGCGGATCCGGAGGGTTCGGTCTACTCCGGTGGCAGCGGCCGGCCCTACCTCGTCGAAGGCGTCGGGGAGGACATCTGGCCGACGACCTACGACAAGACGGTCGTCGACCGGGTGGAGGCGGTCAGCGACCGCGACTCGTTCCTGATGACGCGCGAGCTGGCCAGGAAATGCGGGCTGCTGGTGGGCGGGTCAGGCGGACTCGCGGTGGTCGTCGCCCTCCGGGTTGCTCGCGAGCTCGGCCCGGACGACGCCGTCGTGGTCCTGCTTCCGGACTCCGGCCGCGGATACCTGTCGAAGATCTTCAACGACGAATGGATGTACGAGTACGGCTTTCTGGAGCCGCCGTCGAACGAGCCGACCGTCTCGGACGTCATGCGGAACAAGACCGAACAGACCAGTGGTCCCCCCGATCTGGTGCATGTCCACCCGGCCGAGACAGTCGGTGCCGCCATCTCCTACCTGCGCGAGTACAACGTGTCGCAGATGCCGGTGGTGCGGCACGAACCGCCCCTGCGGGCGGCGGAGGTCGCGGGTTCCGTCATCGAGCGGCATCTGCTCGCGGCGGTCTTCGCCGACCGGTCCGCCATCGACGATCCGGTCGCCGATCATCTGTCGCCGTCGCTTCCGATGGTGGGTACCGGCGAGCCACTGGCCCGGATCGTCGCGGTGCTCGGGGACGAACCCGCGGTGCTGGTACACGACGAGGGTAATCCCGTCGGCATCCTTACCCGTGCCGACCTGCTGAGTTTCCTGGCCGTCCGCTAGATCGGCACCGATCATTGAGGAGGCCCTAGCGTGGCGCCATGCCTATGGAGCAGCCCGCTGAGGGATTCGAGACCATCGCGATCCATGCCGGCCAGGAGCCCGATCCCGTCACGGGAGCGGTGGTGACGCCGATCCACCAGTCCTCGACGTTCGCCCAGGATGGCGTGGGTGGGCTTCGGAGCGGTTACGAGTACAGTCGTTCGGCGAATCCGACCCGTACCGCGCTGGAGACCTGCCTCGCCGCGCTGGAACGCGGGACGGTCGGCCTCGCTTTCTCCTCCGGCATGGCGGCGACAGACGCCCTGCTGCGAACTGTCTGCCGGCCCGGAGACCACGTCATCATCCCGGCGGACGCCTATGGCGGCACCTACCGGCTCATTGCCCGGGTGCTCGCCGACTGGGGCGTCGACCACACCAGCGTCGATCTCACCGACCTCGATGCGGTGCGAGTCGCGATCCGTCCGGGCACCACGCGGCTGGTGTGGTGCGAAACCCCGACCAATCCCATGCTGTCCATCGCCGACATCGTCGCTCTCTCGTCGCTGGCGCATGACGCGGGGGCGCTGCTAACGGTCGACAACACGTTCGCCTCGCCCTACCTGCAGCAGCCACTGACCCTGGGTGCGGACGCGGTGGTGCATTCCACGACGAAGTATCTCGGTGGCCACAGCGATGTCGTCGGCGGCGCGCTCGTGGTCGGCGATCCGGACCTGGGCGCCCGGCTACGATTCCTGCAGAACGCGGCCGGCGCCGTCGCCGGCCCCTTCGACAGCTGGCTGGTACTGCGCGGTGTCAAGACGCTCCCCATTCGGATGGACCGGCACTGCGACAACGCTCGGCGTATCGCGGCCGAGCTCGCCACGCACCCCGCCGTCGGGACCGTCCGCTACCCGGGTTCGACCGGGCATGCGGGTCACGGCATCGCCGCGAAGCAAATGCGTGACTTCGGGGGAATGGTCTCGTTCACCCTTCGGGCCGGCCCCCGCGCGGCCGTGGAGGCATGCGGCCGGACCAGGCTGTTCACTCTCGCCGAGTCGTTGGGTGGGGTGGAATCCCTGATCGAACATCCGGCGAGCATGACCCATGTCTCGGTGGAGGGCTCGCCGCTCGCGGTACCCGCGGACCTGGTTCGGCTCTCGGTCGGGATCGAATCGGTGGACGACCTCGTCGCCGATCTGCACCAGGCGCTGCGCGGGCTTTCCGACAGATCCGCGTAGCCCGGCCCCGATTTCGGGAGTGGCGGCTTCTGGCACACGCACCCGGTACGGAAGGGCGAACCAGCGAAAAAAGTCTAAACCTTAACCCACAGCGGCGACATAGCGCCCCGTACCCGGTTATCGTGACCTTACTGTGTCGAGACCCTCGGGCGGAGAACAGCAATGGTTGCGCGTGCGCATACGCCGGACATGTGCCCGGTCCGCCAGGTCGCGATCGTCAGGAGTACCATATGGACGCCTCGACGGACCGCCGAACGATCATTACCACGAGCGCGCTACTCGGCGTCCTCGGGCCCGCCGAGGCGGTCGGCATGACATCCACGGCGGTGGACAGCCGCGCGGCGCTACACCAGGTCGAGACCGGTCTGGAGACCCTCGCCCGCCGCTGGGAGACCACCGCACCGGCCGACCTGGTCGAGCGCCTCGCGGCGCTGGAGCACCATGCGCAGACGATCGGCCGATGGCGGTTGGGCCCAGCCCTGCGCCGGGACTGGATACGAGCGCATGGCCGGATTCTTCTCATGACCTCCGTGGCGCAGAGTGACAACGGCATGGCCAGGCCGGCCACAGTCTCGGCGCGGGCGGCGCTCGTCCTCGCGAAACATGTAGGAGACGCGACGACTGCTGCCCACGCCGGAGTCGTGTTGGCTGAACTCGCCGCTTATTCCTTCCAGAGCACCCGCGACGGGTTGGCGCTGGCGCGGGCGGCCCAGGCCACGGCACCACACGCGCACACCGCGATCCTGGCGATGACCACCGAGGCGCACATCATGGCCGCGTGCCACCTGCCTACCGACGATATCGTTGCCGTGCTGCGCTCAGCGGGATCGGTCGCGGCAAAGCTCCCGGCAGGTGCGGTGGGCTACAGCCTGGACGGTATCCATCCTGGGTATCTGCCGACATTCGGCGGTGCGGCACTCGTCGCCGCCGGCGCATTGGACGAGGGAAATGAGCGGCTGAGCGAGGCAGCCGAGCTGTTCAACCGTTCCCGGGCGTCCGGTGCTCTCGCCGCCGTCCGCCTTTACCAGGCATCCGCGGCGATGCACGCACGCGAGCTGGACAAGGCCGAGATCCTCGCGACCAGAGCGCTCGCCGCATCCGCCGTGCGGCCGAGCAGTTGGCTGTCGAACGGAATCCTCTTTCTCGCCGAACGCGCCCGCAGCCAGGGCGCGGACTGGTCCGGACTCGTCATCCAGGCCCAGGAATGGTCCCCACTCTGATCGCGTCGTTGACGTCCGGGGGCGGTCATGACGTCATCCGCCGGCGCGCCCCCTGCGCCGGAGCCTTCCACCGGGACACCGGCGCACGGCGCCCGATCAGCCGTGCCAGCCCTAGCCACAACACCGCCGACCGTGAGGGCGCGGCGTCGAGCCCAGGGACGCACACCGGCGCGGAGTCCATGCAGCAGCAGCAGGCCAGCAACAACCATAATCAGAACGACCAACGGCGACAAGATGTTGGAATAATGCAGTTCATTCGACGGGTTGAGGTTTACGGATTTCTGCAGGGCAGTGTTCGAGGAGATCGGCAGCGGCGGCGGTGTCGCCTGAGCGAGAACGGGATAAGAAATAGGCACGGCGGTACATTATCGGGTGGGCGACAATGAGAACCGGGCCGGTGGAGACGAAAGTGCTTCGGCTCGCCCCCGCGGTCATCGCCTTGGTCGCGGCCAGCCGCGCCGGGTCCACGCCGACGGGCTGAAACGCCGGGCCCGCTCAGGGATCCGCGCACATCGCGGCGTCAGCCCGTTGCTTGGAGCCGAACAGGTCGGGAATCACCACAATCGGTTCGGGACCTGCCGCCGGGCCGCAGTCGTCGCCCCGGCCGTCCGCCCTGCCGCCCCCGGTCGGACCGGCCTGCGCGGGTGGTCCGGGATCAGTCGACCCGCTCCCGGGCGCGGGGAGCAGTCCGCCGGCCGGCCGCGCTTCCGACGGGTTCGACGACGGACGCGGCGCGGTCCGACGGCCGGGCACCGAAGGGTGCAGTCTCCTGTCCTCCGGATCGGGTCCGAAGGCATCCGTCCGATCCGATGCGGCGGGTGGAACCGATGACACCCGCCACCCGCCGTCGGCCGACGGCGGGTGCGTGGGCGAAGACCGGGGCCATGATTCGACGAAAGGTGCGGTCGGATCCCCGGGATAGTCGGGATGGTCGGGATAGGCCGGGTGGGCCGAATCAGCGGCTCCGGCCGGCCTGGCGGGATGGCCGAGCCTGGCGGAGGAGGGCGGGCCCCCGGCGGAATCTGGATCGCCCGAAGGGGCGACAAGGCGTGGCAACGTCCGTGCTCCGTCCGTTCCCGGGAGGCCGGGAACGGGGTGGACGGGGTCGGGGTAGGTAGACCGGGCCGGGAAGGACGATCGGCTCTGCTCGCGGCGGCCCGCCCACCGGTCGTCGTCCCGATCGTCATCAGCCCTGGCCCGGACGAGCCGATCGGACGACGGTCGATCGGCCTGGATCAGCACGTCGCCCGGGGTGGGCCCGCCGGGCGCGGCGAGCCCGAAGGCGATGACCGCGACCGTGAATCCAGCCGCCGCGACCGCGCCGCTTCGCCGCCGGTCCAGAATTCCGGCCCAGCCAACCCGCCCACGCAGGATGCCTGCGACACCGATCAGCATCACCATCACCGCAAGCAAAGCGATGATCATCGCAACCGCCGACATCGGGGCCCCCAGGTCGCAGCATCAGCACGAGAACCCGAACCGTAACTCGCCGAAAGTAACGAGACGAATACCAGAACGTCGTGTCGCCCTCCGCGTACCCGGAAAAGTGCGGCAGCCGACGGCCTCGAGCGAGAACGATCAGCCGCCCGAGGTGACAGGCTGCTCTGCATCGAGGGACTGCTCTGCTACGACGGGCCCAATGAACCGGCCGCCGTGCCGGCCAGCTGTCCGGTCGCCCTAGGCGAGCCCTCGTTCGTGCGCGGCGGAGCGGACGGCGACCCCGTCCCGGCCGCCGATGGTCCGGCCGCCGACGGTCCGGCCGCCGATGGTCCGGCCGCCGATGGTCCGGCCGCCGGCCTGGAGACGGACCGATCCCCCGGTTCCCTCGGTTGCCGCGACGCCCCCGCGCCGCGGCCCGCACCACTCGATCCAGATGATCCGGGTGAGGGGCGACCGCCGTCGCGTGGTGTCGGGGCCGTGCTGGCTCCTCGGTCGGACCCGGCATGGTCGCGCCCGTCAGGCTTCTGACCGGTGGTTCCGCGACCGCCGACGGTTTCCCGGTCGTCCCCGCCGGTTTCCCGGTCGTCTGGGCGGGTGTCGGGCCGACCATGCGCCGGCGGCGGGGTTCCCGTCGGCCGGGTTCTCGGCGGTGACGTCCCGGACGGTGACGTCCCCGGCGAGGGCGTCCCGGACGGCGTCGGCGTCGGCGTCGGCGGCGGCGGCGGCGTCCCCACCTGCAACGTCCCTACCTGCAACGTCCCCGACGACCGGCCGCCCGCGGGCGACGCCCACGGCGGCCAGGTGTCCCAGGTGGGAGGACGCGACTGCCGGGGTCCGCCGCGGTCATCGGACGGCGCCGGACGATGTGCGGCCCTGTCCGCCTCCGGGTCCCGATCCGCGTCGGTGTCCGCGGGCAACGTGGACCCGGGCTCGGCAGACGTCGCGGATCGCACTGAAAGTGGTGATGCTGGCGTGGACGGTGATGGGAGAGTCGGTGCGGGCAGGATAGCCTGGCTCGCGGGCAGGTCCAGATCGTTGCCGTCGCCGACCCCGACTCCTCGGGAGGCGAGCAGCCCGAAAGCGACGAGCGCCGCGGATCCCGCGCCGGCAACCGCGCCGGCCGTACGGCGGTTGGGGATCCACGCCCATTCCGCGCGTCCCCGCACCAGGCCGAGCACGCCCGCGATCAATATCAGCCCGGCAACAGCCAAGCAGAAGAACACCATGGAACCCTCCAGGGCGCAGTCAGCCTCCACCCTAGGGGCACATCCCCCACCTGATGGCGCAGCGTTGATTACGGAGAGTTTCTAGTACCTATCCGCCAAGGTCAGGAAACACCGAGCGAATCATCTCAGGCGCCCATCGGTGGAATTCTGCCGAGAATGTTTGGCACATCAGCGGCATCAGGCAGGGTGCCGAAAGCCAGTCCCCCCTCACCGGCGACTCTCGTGGCGCAGAACGCGTCGGCCACGGCGCCCGGGGCGTAGCGCACCAGCAAGGAGCCCTGCAGGACGACGGCAAGTCGCTCAACGATGCGCCGGGCGGCGAACTCCGCGTCCTCGGACCGGTCGAGGACACCGCGCAACCGGGCCCAGGCCGCGTCCAGCCTGCGGTCCGCGCCACGTGCCGCGTCGATCTCCATGGCGAAGGCGGCGAGGCTGGCCGGTTCCCGGGTGACCGCGCGCAGCACGTCGAGCGCGTTGACGTTGCCCGAGCCCTCCCAGATACCGTTCAGTGGCGCCTCGCGGTAGAGCCTCGGCATCCCGGACTCCTCCACGTAGCCGTTACCTCCCAGGCATTCGAGCGCCTCGGCGGCCAGCGCCGGGGAACGCTTGCACACCCAGTACTTCGCGACGGCGATCGCCAACCGTCTGAACGCTCGTTCCTGACGATCGCCACGGGCCGCCCGGTCAACCGCGCCCGCCACCCGAAGCACCAGGGTCGTCGCGGCCTCGGACTCCAGGGCGAGATCGGCGAGCACATTGCGCATCAGCGGAGCATCGATGAGTAGTCTCCCGAACGCGCGTCGGTGACGTACGTGGTGGGCGGCCGCCATGACGGCCGCACGCATCCCCGCCGCCGAGCCGAGGCTGGCGTCGAGCCGGGTCATCGCCACCATCTCGATGATGGCCCGGACCCCTGCGCCCTCCTCGCCGACCAGCCAACCGACCGTGTCGTCGAACTCCGGCTCGCCGCTGGCGTTACTACGGTTACCGAGCTTGTCCTTCAGCCGCGCGATCCGAAAGGTGTTGCGGGCGCCGTCCGGAAGCACCCGTGGCACCCAGAAGCAGGACAGGCCACCGGGGGCCTGGGCCAGGACCAGGAAGACGTCGTTCATCGGGGCGCTGGTGAACCACTTGTGCCCCCGCAGCCGATAGGTCCCGTCGCCCGCCGGCGTCGCCGTCGTCGTGTTAGCACGGACGTCCGAGCCACCCTGCTTCTCCGTCATGCCCATGCCCGCCAGCAGGCCGGCCTTGCCCTCGGGTGGGCGCAAACCCGGATCGTAGACGCGGCTGGTCAGCAACGGTTCGTAGCGGGCGGCGAGCTCCGGGGCGGCGCGCAGCGCCGGCACCACGGCGTAGGTCATCGACACCGGGCACAGATGACCCTGCTCGACGGTGCCCCAGACCAGGATGTCCGCGGCGCGGGCGACATGGGCGCCGGGACGCGGGTCGGCCCACGGCGCCCCGGCCAGGCCCTCCCGTACCGCGACATCCATCAGGGCGTGCCAGGAGGGATGGAAGTCCACCTCGTCGACGCGAAACCCATAACGATCATGAGTGCGCAGTTGCGGCGGGAACCTGTTCGCCTCGTCGGCCTGGCGGGCGGCCTCCTCGGTGCCGGCCAACCGACCGAGTCGATGCAGATCGTCCGCATGCCAGCCGGCCCCCTCCCGCGCGAGGGCCGCCAGTAGCGCCGGATCGGCCGCCGCATCGTGCCCCACGAGGGGCGGAGGCTGGTTCGTCACCTCATGGGTCCGGGACGAACACGTCCCGGGAACCGCCGTTGTCCGGTTGACGGTGGTCGGCGAGATCATCGGCCCTCCTCTCGGCCGGGCCGCACATCGGCCTCGACAGTGCCGCACATCGACAGTGCCGCACATCGACCGGGCCGCGTTCGAGCGGGACCGTATCGAGCACGGCCCGTCGGCACTGGTGTGAAGCGTGCCACTCCTGGCCGCGTCGGACCAGTCGCATCGCGCGCTCTCGCCGGATCCACGGGCCGTGTGCCCGGTGGGGCCGTGCGGATCACGGCCGTACCGAAGAAGATCCGCTCCCGCGGCGAAAGCCCACGGCGGACCAGAAACGATCCATGCCGGGTGCCCTGAACAGGTGGGCTGTTCCCGGCCGGCGTCCGGCTATTGCGCCCAAAGGTGTTTACACATTCGGTATCCAACGCCGGGACGATGTCGTCGCGCCCTGATGTCCGGGCACCGGGCCGGATCGAGAACCGGGTAATCGACCGGTAGCCACGCCCAGGCGAAGAAATCCGCACGCTCCGGCCCACCCGAGGCGCGGTGAATCTCCGGACCGCCGTCCGGGCGAGAATGCCGTTTCCCGTTAAGCCAGCCACCGGCGGAGCGGATCGGAAGCAGCCGACGCACCGCTCGGCCAAGCCGCCCCGCGCCCTGTCCGACGCCTCGACGAGGAGCCGGCGAGGCGGGCAGGGGCGGTCACGCGCTCCTAATTCACCCGGCGGTCCCGCCGCCGCGAAGCCCCGCCGGCTCGAGCAACGCACGCGGTGACCAGATGATCATCTTCCGCGATACTCGATCGGGCTAGACCGGCCGGGCGTTACGGAGAGTATTGAATAATGCCGAAGGGAACGAGAAGCATGCGGGGGCCGGTCGCGGAAGGTACCAGCATCACAGCTCCCCAACCCCGACCGACAGCACCTAGCGTTATATATAGTAACCCATAGTCGAGTTGATGCCGCCCACCGACCGACCATCCAAGCCTTAAAGTATTCGGAACGACACTTATAGTAGTCGAATCATCTTCGTTCGGCAATCTCCTCCATCCCGCGGACGCGCCGGGTCACCCAGCCCAATACGCCGGTCCGTGTCGGCGCAAGCGGTGGAGTTCTGTCACGGGCGACGGCCGGTGAAACTCGTGGCACAGATACTCGTATGCTCACCCACTACCGGGATGATTCGACGGCACGGAAAACAGAAAGTCTTCACTCACGGTAAGATCCGTCGAGTCCGGGCACGGTTGTCGGACGGGGCATATAGATGATCAGAGGTGGCCGAATCAGTGGGCGGCAAGCGCCCGGACGAGTCACGGCCGCAATCAGAACCTCAGCGGCCCGGGCCGGATCGCGACTCCGGCGGCGATTCATCCACCCACTGATCGTCGGACTACTCACGGTTGCGGTCCTCGGTACCATGGCAATCTGGACGGGCTCCGATCTGCTGAGCCGGGAGAAGATAGACCGCCTCAACGAACGTTCCCAGCTGGTCGAGCGGCTCGCGCAGTGGGCGGCGATCGTCGACAACCCGGCGGCTATGCAGTCCGCGACCGATCGGACGCCCTTCCAGCCCGGTGACCCCCTGGGGAACGAAGCCCTGCTCCCGCAGCTCCAGATCGCCCACTCCGGCGATGTCATCCGGGTGGTTGCGCTACTCGACACCGCGGGCCATACCACGGCCTCCTATCCACGGGGGAACTCCATAGTCCCCACCGACCTGGGGCAGGCCTGGTCCGCTGCCTGGTCCGGGGTTCCCGCCGTGTCCCCCGTCTTCGCCCTCCACGATGGCCGCGTCAGAGCAACGGTGGTTCCCGTCGGCCGTCCGCGGCCCTGGGCCGTCCTGGTCTCCGTGTCCACCGAGGAGTCCAACCTCCAGGTCACCAACGGGATCGCGGCCCTGCTCGGGATCGGCCGGGGCAGCATGTCGACGGTCGGCCCGGACGGGGTACCGATCGCCTCCACCGAGCCGGGCATGCTGGGTCGGCAGGTCCTCTCGACCGCCGATCTCTCCCGCTCCCACGCCCAGCGTGGCGGTGCGCGGATCTGGGAGACGACCGAGAACGGCAAGAGGATCACAAACATCACGGCGGTGCAGCCGACGACGGGGTACCTGACCTACTTCCGGCAGGCCACGGACTCGCTGAACGCCGACCTCCGGGCCCGACGAAACCAACGGAATCTGACGTTACTGGCCATCGCGCTGATGTCGGTCCTGAGCATCATCTTCGTCGGCCTGCTGCGGGAGGCGGCGGCTCGGCGCTCCCGGGCCGGGCTGTGCGCGTTGTTCGCGGCGGCCCATGACATCGTGCTGACAACCGACCTCACCGGACGGCTCACGTTCATCAGCCCCGCGATCTTCCCGTTACTCGACCATTCCCGGGAGGCCTGGCTCGGGCGCAGGGTCGCGGATCTGGTGCACCCGGACGACGCGCACCGACTCATACGACTGATCGAAAACCCCGCTGCCGGTTCCCTGCTCAACATTCGGATGACGGCGGCGAACGGCACACCCCGGTGGTTCGACATCGCGACCCGCCGCCTGTCCACCCGGGACGGATCCGGCGAGGTGCTGATCACCTGCCATGCGGTCGGTAAACGGAAGCAGCTGTTGGACCAGCTCGGCTATCAGGCGCGCCATGACGTACTCACCGGGCTGTGTAACCGGGCCGCCTTCGAGGAGCAGCTCGAGGATGCCCTCGCCGCGGCTGCGGGCGTCGCGGTCCTGTTCATCGACCTCGACAGCTTCAAGCCGGTCAACGACACCTTCGGCCACGCGGCCGGCGACCGGGTGCTGCAGGTCATCGGTGGACGGATCCGAACAGTGCTGGGCCCCGACGATGTCGCCGGGAGGTTCGGCGGCGACGAGTTCGGGATCCTGCTGCGGCGCGCGAACGAAATTGCCGCTCGCACCATGGCTGGTCGGGTCATCCGCACGGTACAGGAACCGATCCTCGTCGACGGCTACGAGGTCTGCGTCGCCGCAAGCATCGGAGTAGCGCTGGCCGTCAGCCGGCCCAGCCATTCCGGGCGGCTGCTGCGCGCGGCCGACGAGGCCATGTATAAGGCCAAGCAGGCTGGTCCGGGACGATATGCCATGGCGGACCCCCTGGCGGCCGAGACCACCACGGTGGAGCCCGCGGTAACCAGGCCCACCGCCGTCCAGTGCACGCCGGCCGAGACCGCCACACTCGAAGCGCCCGCACCGTCCGCGCCCGTGCTCCTCGCCACTGACCGGATCACGCCGCGACCCCCGGTCATCCGACCGCGCTCGATGTCCTTCCCAGCCTTACCCAGATCCCCAGGCCCGTCCAGATCCCCAGGCGCATCCGGATCGTCACCCGCGGGCCGGACCGGGCATCTGCTGTCTCCTCGACGCTGGCGGACAACCGTGCGCGAGCAGCTGGGGCGAGCCATCCCACTGCTCGTGCTGGGGACCGTCATCCTGGCTGCCACGGCGGTCACTCTGGAGATCGAGGATGCCAACCGGCGGCAAGACGAGGCCCAGCACATCGCCGAGGCTCACTCCCTCGTCCTCCGTCTGGCCGAATATGTCGCGGACCTGGGCCAACCCGTGCGCCTGATCGACCCAATCTCCAGGCTTCCCTGGTCGCTGACCGAACCCGCCGTCGACCAGCGGGTGCTGGCCTCGGTCTCCCGGTCGGCGTTCGCGGGCCCCGACACCGTTCTGGCACTGGTCGATCTCGACGGCAGGCCGACGGCGGCCCAACCCACCGGCGCAACGATCCCGTTCCCCCCGCGGGACCGGATCTGGGCTCTCGCCCGCACCAGCGGAATCAACATCCCTGTTTTCCACCTGGGCGATCGGGTTCGGGCGTACAGCATCGTGCCGATCGTGCGGGACGGACGCAGCGCCGCGTTCCTGGTCATGGGTAGGCCGGGAGCCGGGATGCCGGGAGCCGAGATGGTCCGCATCTTTGGCGGCGGAGGCACCGGGACGAGCGGCACCGGAGAGGGCACCCGGATCGTCATCGTCGACGAGACCGGGCGCATCGCCCTGTCCGACGATCCGTCCGCGGTCGGGATCGCCATGACTGACGGCACGGAGCTGCGGTCAATCAGGCCAGGCCAGAGCCGGCGGGTGACGATACGCAACGGCGACGGTCACGTCGCCGTTGCCGCCGCAATCCCCGGCCATCCCACATGGGGGTACCTCATCCTGCAACAGGACGGCCCACTGCCGCGCGACCCGCGAGACAACCATGCCGTCGGCGATCTGCTGCTGCTCGGCATCGTGGCCGTCACGTTCTCAGGCCTGACAAAAATGATCTTCCGGGGAGAGCAGGCGGTCCGGCGCGACCGGGCGCGGCTGCAGACCCTGGTGCACGAGTCGCACGACATCATCGTCAACCTGGACCGTGCGGGCCGGCCGACCTTCATCAGCTCGGCGGTCGAGAGCCTGCTCGGCTACCCGGTCGAGGCCATGATCAGGCTGCCGCTCATCGACCTGGTCCATCCCGAGGACCAGGCGGCGACGCGGGCCTTCCTCGCGGACCGGCAGTGTGGTGGACCGGGGTCCCTTCTGGACGTCCGCATGCGGACGGTCAACGGCGGCCATCGCTGGTTCGACATCGAGGCCAGCGCCTGGCGGCCCGCGTCCGGGCCGGGCCGCTTCGACGGTGGTGTCCTGCTTACCTGCCACGAGATCAGCGAACGTCGTCAGTTGCAGGAGCAGCTACGGAAACGTGCCACCCACGACCCGTTGACCGGCCTGCCGAACAGGGCGGCGCTTACCGAATTCCTCGATCAACTGGCTCGGGAGCAGACTCCGTTCGCGGTTCTGCTCATCGATCTGGATGACTTCAAACCGATCAACGACACGTTCGGTCACCAGGTGGGCGACGATGTGCTGTGCACGGTCGCCACTCGGTTGGCCAACGTCCTCGCCCCGGGCCCGTCGGCGGCCAGCGCGGGACCGGTCGAGACGATCGGTCCCGCGCTGATCGGCCCCGAGACGATCTGGCCGGAAGCACGTGCCGGGCAGGCGTTCCGACTCGGCGGTGACGAGTTCGTCATTGTGCTGCCCGGGGCCGCCTCCCTGACGATGCGCCAGACCGAGCAGCGGGTGCGCGAGTTCATCGAGGCGCCCCTCACCGTGGCCGGCAACACCCTTGTGGTCAGAGCGACGATCGGCCTGGCGTCCTCGCAGGCCGTCGGGGGCGCCGGCTCGCACAGTCCCGAGAGCGTGGTCCGGCATGCCGATGCGGACATGTACGAGGCGAAGACGAGCGCCCGGGCCCGACGTTCCATCTCCCCCGCGGCGCGATGACCCCCGCAGCCTCCGCCAGCCTGGGACGCTGGGCGACGTCAGCCGGCAGAGCGGGGCGGATCCATGCTGAGGAGGTCGCCGGCGCGGTGCGATGGCTCTGCTCACCCGAGGCTTCCTACGTCATCGGAGCAATACTCGACGTGACCGGTGGGCGGTGACCATGTGCCACCGGGCACCGGTTATCGGGCACCGCCCCCCGACAGCCGGTAAATAACCAGCGCCTCGGGGTGCTGTCGGGCGTGGCGGGCCACGGCTCGTCGGTAGGAGCCGGTGGCCCACCGCATGGTCCAGGTCACGCCGACTAGATCAAGCAGGGTTCCGAGGCGCCGGTTGAGATCTTCCCGGGCCTCCTCCTCGGCGATGCGGGCAGCGTTCATCACGGTCTCCACGCCAAACGCGTAGTGCATTCCCGCGGTCCACCGTGCCCAGCTCGACCATCGATCCGGGGCCGCGATGAGCACGAGGTGCGCGTCGAGCTTCGCGGCAAGGTCAGCGGCCAGCAGGACATCGGCCATATCCGACAAGTCTCCGATACGAAGACCGACGACGAGATGACGCTCCGTCCGGACCTGCGAGTCCACTTCGGTACGCTCTGCCCGTTCCACGCTTCCTCCCGCGTTTCCTTTCTCCCGAGGCCCTCGGTCGCCCTGTCGACGTGCGCGGGATTGTCGCGCTTCACAGCCGGTGATGTCGAAGTGACCGACACATCGTCAGTACCCCCTCGACCCACAGATCACATGTTCCGGAACGCGTTTGCCGGCAGCCTGGTATGGCCGGCTGCCGGATAATGCCGATGTTGCCGGATCAACGTTGGTCGTCGCCCGCCCGGTCGTACCGGTCGATTGTGACCGCGCCCACCGGAAAAGGGAAGAGCCTCGCCGTATTCGACGCACGCACATGCTCTCGGGACGGACCATCCGCCAGATGCACAGCGCGCCGAACGCCTCCGCGTACGGGAGGTGATTTGTCGGCACCTGGGCCCGGAACCTGCAAGGATGGCGGCGCGGGAAGCCCGGGTCACTCGCCGGCCCGGGATAGGATCCATGATTAGGCGCGCGCCGCTTTATCGTAAAGGAGCATGCTATGTCCATATTGGACCGGTTCCGGGTGGACGGCCGGGTCGCCGTCGTCACCGGGGCGTCCTCCGGTCTCGGGGTGGACTTCGCCCGGGGCCTGGCCGAGGCCGGCGCGGACGTGGCCCTGGGCGCCCGCCGGGCCGACCGGCTCACCACCACCGCCGAGCTCGTGGAGAAGGAGGGCCGCCGCGCCCTGCCGGTCGCCACCGACGTCGCCGACCCCGCCTCCTGCGAACACCTCGTCGCCGCCGCGATGGAGACCTTCGGCCGGGTCGACATCCTGGTCAACAACGCCGGGATCGGCACCGCCGTCCCCGCGCTCAAGGAGACCCCGCAGCAGTTCCGCTCCGTCATCGACGTCAACCTGGGCGGCTGCTATTGGATGGCGCAGGCGGCGGCGCGGGTCATGCGACCCGGCAGCAGCATCGTCAACATCTCCAGCGTCCTCGGCCTGACGACCGCCGGCCTGCCGCAGGCGGCCTACACGGCGAGCAAGGCCGCCCTCGTCGGCCTCACCCGCGATCTGGCCCAGCAATGGACCGGCCGGCGCGGCATCCGGGTGAATGCGCTGGCGCCGGGTTTCTTCCGCTCTGAGATGACCGACCAGTACCAGCCCGAGTACCTCGAGACCCAGTCGGCGAGGATCCTCCGCGGACGCATCGGTGAACCGGAGGAACTGACTGCGGCGCTTCTCTTCCTGGCCTCCGACGCCGGCAGTTTCGTCACGGGGCAGACCCTCGCCGTTGACGGCGGTTTCACCATCACCTGAGCCCTCCGTCCATATTGTCCGGCTCGCCGGAAAAACCCGCCAATCAGGTCTCGAGCGGCATGAGTTCGGCGGCGAAGGCGTCGAAGAAATCCGGCCATCCGCCGGGCGTCGTGACCGGATGAAAGACGAACTTGCTCATCCCGGCGGCGAGATTCTCGGCGATCAACGAGCGCGCCGCGTCCCGCCCGGCCGGAAGTAGCCGCTCCGGGATGACCTGCGGATAGCGCCGCCGCAACGCCGCGAACGCCTCGTCGAACACCTCCCCGCGGCGCCCGTCGGGTACGGGGCAGGAACGGCGGAACGCCATCGACCCGGCGACCCCCAGGAGATCAGACCCGGCGGCCGTCGATGCCGGGCACCGTCGCCAGCTCGTGGCGCAGTTCAGCCAGCATCCCGGCGACCAGCGGTTCCCGCAGGACGCCGCGGTGGTCCCCGCCGATCCGGCGGATCGCGGCGGGTCCGGTCAGGACGCCCCGCCAGGCCTCGATCTCGTCGTGGTCGTCGGCGAGCCAGACCGCCGTCCGGCCATCGTAGGTGCGGGGGCGGTAGGTCATCGTCAGGATGCGCCCCTGGTTGTAGAAGACGTCGTACTGGTGCATCCCCCGGAAGCGGACCACGCCAGCAAGCGGCAGCTCGACGAGCTGGCGCAGGCGGTCGACCATCACCCGCGGGGTCAGCGTAGGCCCGTCGTCGGCGGCGAGTGGGCCGATCCCCCGACCGGCGTCGGGCGGCGCCGGGGAGTCCGGATGCGCTCCCTCCAACTGACTGGTCGGCACGATCGCCCCGGATCGGGTCAGCCGCGAGGTACCCGGCAGGTAGGTGTCGATCAACGCCAGCAGGCCGACCTCGTGGCCCGCCTTCCGGAGGACCTGCGCGACCTCGAACGCGATCAGTCCGCCGAAGGAGTGCCCGGCCAGCAGGTAGGGACCCGTCGGCTGGAGAAGACGGATCTCCCCCACGTGCCGCCGGGCGGCGGCCGACACCGACCAGTCGGGGATGCCCCGCCGTTCCAGGGCGTGCGCCTGCATCCCGTAGACCCGCCGTTCGCCCGCGAAGTACCGGGCGAACGGGAGCAGACCGATCGCCGGCCCACCGGCCTCCGGGAAGCAGAACAACGGGGTGCCGGAACCGCCGGGCGTCAGCGGCATCACGGTGGGATGCCCGACGGACTCGCTCTGCCGGGCGGCCCACACCTCGGCGAACGCGGCGGGCGTCGACGCCTGGACGACCACGGAGCTCGGCAGCCGGACCCCGAACTCGTCGCACAGGGTCGCCACCAGCTCCTGCGCGGTCGCCGCATCACCGCCAAGGGCGGTGAAGTCGTCATGCAGACCGACGGTCTCGAGGCCGAGCACGCGGGCCCACAACAGGGCCGCGGCCACCTGATACGGATCGGCCGCAGACATGCCCGGCAACGACATCACCCCACAGGACTAGGCGAAGAGCACATTGAACACCACCGGTCAAGATCATCGATACGCCGGCCGGGCGTTCGCGGGAACCCGTGATCGAGGCCCACGGCGGTGAGCCTGGTCCCGCCGGTCGGCCCACTCCCCGGTGGGATGGCCGGTTCCCCTATGGGGTGACCCGTCCCCGTCGGGCATTGACGGCTCGGCGTCGGGCGCTCACCGTAGACGTGTGGGTGATGTGGGCAGACCGGAACGGATCGTCGAAGACGAGCCGATCAGCTTTCCCGACTCCGAGCCGCTGACCATCCCGGTCCCGGCCACGCCGGAACCGGACCTGGAACCGGACCTGGAACCGGTTCCCGGGTGAGCCTGCTCGGCTGGCGGCAGTGGGCGGTGGACGCGCACGGCCAGCTACGCCCTGCCTGGACGCCGTGGTCGCCGTTTCCACCCGGGCTACTGCTCTGGCGCGCCGACGGCATGACCGAGGCACATTGCTTGCGCACCCGCCGGCCGGACCGGGACGTCGAGCCCGGCGAGCCCGGCGCGGGCCACGAACGGGTCCCGGACGAGCACTGCGCCTGCGGCCTGTACGCCTGGCGGGACCCGAGCATCCTGGCCGCCGCCCGCCCGCCCCGCTGGACCTCCCTGCCGTACGTCGTCGGAGTGGTCCGGCTCGGGGGGCGGGTCATCGTCGGTGAACGGGGCTATCGCGCGGAGCGTGGCTATCCCGTCGCCGTGCTTGACCGCGACGGCGTCGTCTCCGACGACTACGCCGTCGCGCGCTATCGCAGCTGCGCCGCGTTGGTGGCGGAATGGGCGGATCCGAGCGCCACGTCCCGCGGCCAGGACCGGGCAGCCGGGTAGTACCGCGCGCCGCACCAGAACGGCCCGGACAGCCGAACACCGGGAACCGCCGGAACCTCGAGAACGACCGCCGCCTCGAGAACGACCGCGGTCCCGGGAACGACCGCGACCGCCGGCCCGGGAAACCGGCGAGGGTTTCCGCACCCGGCCGAGGAACTCTCCCTCGGTGGGTATCTCTCCCCGTGTCGTATCGCGGGTAGACCGTTACCCCACACCGCCAAATAGTCACGCTATGTAGCCATGGAGGCAATCGGGGCGACTATGGTCGTGAACGCCCCGTACATCCCGTCCGCAGGGAGCGGATCGGGGTCGACGGGCACACGAGGGGGGCCGTCGTGACGCAATCCGAAACCGCAGGAACCGCCGGAGGTATCTCCGATCGCGGCACCGATCATGCTCCCGGCCACGGTGCACACCCGGCGCCGGCGATCCGGTCCTGGCGGATCCAGGTTCCTCCGCCGCTGCTGGTCGCGGTGGGATACCTGGCGGTGGCCGTCTGCATCTTCCACTCCGCCTGGGGGAATCTCGGGAACGTCTCCTACGGCGGCAACGACGCCATGCTGTTCGCCTGGTTCCTCGGCTGGACGCCGCACGCGCTCGCCGACGGGCTCAACCCGTTCCTGACGCACCACATCAACGTCCCCGACGGGGCCGACGTCCTGTGGAGCACACCCGTGCTCCTACTGGGCGCGCTGGCCGCACCGATCACGCTGCTGGGCGGCCCCGTGACCACGCTGACGGTGCTGCTGACCCTGGCGCCCGTGATCAGCGGATTCGCCCTGTTCTGGGTGCTGCGCCGATGGGTACGCCCGGGACCGGCGGCGCTGGCCGGCCTGCTGTACGGCTTCGGACCGTACATGATCGGCGCGTCCTATGGTCATCTGCATCTGACCTTCGCACCGTTCCCGCCGGTTCTCCTGCTGCTCCTCGACGATCTCGTGGTCCGCGGGCGGGGGCCGCGGACCACCGGCGTCCTGCTCGGTCTGGCGATCATCGCCCAGGCGCTGATCGGCGAGGAGCTGCTCGCCACATCCGCGCTGGCAGCCACGTTCGGTCTTGTGATCCTCGCCGTACATCATCGCGATCGGATCCGATCGCGGCTACGACCGGCCCTGACCGGCCTCGCCACGGCCGGCGGAGTCGCCGCGGCCGCGCTCGCCTGGCCGCTGGGCACCCAGTTCCTGGGTGCCCAGCGGATCCACGGCTCGATCCAACCCGATGGAATCGCCGTGACGGATCTGCTGACCTTCGTCACGCCGACGCCGATGCAGGCCGTCGCCCCGGACGGCGCGCTGCGCCACAGCCTCGGTTTCACGGGGAACGCGGTCGAGGTCAGCGGTTATCTGGGCGCTCCACTGATCGTCCTGATCATCGTGGTCGTCATGGTCGTCGTCACGACGGGCGGTGCGCGCCGGCCTCCGCTGGTCGGGGTGTTCGCTCCCCTCGGCGTGGTCATGGCCGTGCTCTCCCTCGGCGGTCACCTGCATGTCGACGGCCAGGACACCGGCGTTCCCCTCCCGTGGCTGCCCCTTCAGCACGTGCCGGTGCTCGGGAACGCGTTGCCCTCCCGCCTGGCGTTATACGTGATGATGTGCGCGGCCATCGTGGTGGCGACCGGGCTCGACCGGCTGCCGTCGAACCGGACGGCGCCCGCCGACCTGGACCCCGGACGGGGGATCCCCGCTCGGGCCCGGACCAGGACCGTCCGGGTGGGAGCCGGCGTGCTGACACTCTCTGCCCTGGTGGCGCTCGTCCCCGCCCCGATGCTCACCACGTCGATGACGACGCCCGCGTTCTTCACTGGTGACGGGGTGACCCTGATTCCGGAGGGTGCCACCGCACTCGTCGTCCCCTTTCCCCATCCCCAGAACGCCGAAGCCATGCTGTGGCAGGCTAGGGCGAACTTCCGGTTCGTCATCCCCGGCTGCTACTGCACCGTCCCCGGGCCCGACGGCCGGGCGGCGTTGCACAGCCCGCCGGACGCGCTGACGTCCGCCCTCATCGACATCGACAACGGCGCGACGACCGCCGCTGCCATGTCGGGATCGCCGCGGCTCCGGGCGGCCTACAAACGGCTGGCCCCGGACGCCGTCGTGCTGGGACCGGCGCGACGGACCGCCGAGCTACGCACGCTGCTGCGCGAACTCGTCGGCGCGGCTCCCCGCCGGGTCGGCGAAGTCGACCTGTGGCTCCCAGGCCGGGAAGCCGGGCGTTGACCTCGTCACCGGTGCCCCCGTGTCGTCCACCGGACAAGCCCGAAGGCCCGCAGGGAATCGCGCCCCGGAAGAGTTTCCGAGAAGCTGGCAGCCGGGCGCTTTACCACCGCACCCCGGCCGTGAACCTGCTCTGCCGATTCCTCTACGATTTCCCGCATTCCGCGACCATGGTCGCCAGTGATCCACATCCCAGAGCGGAGGATGCGCGGTGTCGACGGACCAGCCGGCCGGGTCCCGGCCGGAAAGGCTGACCCGACGGCAACGCCTCACCGTGGTGATCGGCGTGGTTCTCGCCGTCGCCGTCGTCACTTCGGTCGTTGCCACGTCCAATCGTTCCAGGGCGGCCGCCTGGCCGCCGACGGGCCGATCCGCCTGTGCTTCGGTACAGATCTTCACCGGCAACGTCGGGTCACCCTATAATCAGTTTGCCCGGGTACTGCGGACCCGGCTACAAGCCGCCCCGGAACGCTTCGACGTGGACGTCGTGGAAACGGCGGGTTCCACGGAGAACATCTATGACCTGGAATCACCCGACAGCCGCGTCTGCGGGTTGGCGATCGCGCAGCTCAATACGACAGTCGACGCGGCGGCGGGGGTCAACCAGTTCGAGCCGAACCGCGGTGGCCACCCGGTGGCGGGTCTGCGCACCCTCGGCCCCGTCCATCAGGACCTGCTGCACGTGATCGTGCGCGACCCCACCAGCAGGTCGGATGACGTCGACATCACCCGCTTCGCTGATCTCTGCCATCGACCCATCGCCGCCGGCCGGCCGGGATCGGGGGTCCGGCAGATCAGCGAGGTGCTCCTGCGGGTGGCCCTGTCCGAGGACTGCCGCGGCGAGCTGGACGAATCCTCCATCGACGAGGCCCTGCGCCGCCTGTCCGCCGGGAAGGTGGACGCGGTGGTCTGGGCGGGCGGAGCCGGAACCCGGCAGATCAAGAACGCCATCGCCGGTGGCGCCAGGCTGCGCCTGCTCGACCTGTCCAGTTACCAGGACGGCATCACCGCCGACTGGGACCAGTTCTACCGGTCCCGCGGGCACTTCTTCGCCGGGCCGGTCTTCGGCACCGGAAGCCTCGGGCCCGACGACTACCGGGAGATCCCGCCGGTCCGGACCGTCACAATCCCCAACGGCCTGCTCGCCCATGCGGACGCCGATCCGGTACTGGTCAGGCGGGCGACCGCCGAACTGTTCCGGGATCCGCAGGACTACGCAGAGGCGCTGTGGGGCGACAACCCCGGGGGACGGACGGTCCCGGACGCGCTGTCCGTCTACGAAGGACCGCTTTTCTGCTATATACCGTTGCATCGGGCCGCCACGGAATACTACGTTTGGAGATTCCGACGCCCACCGGGCTGTGGCGCGACGTGACAGCGCCACCAACGTGACAGCGCCACCAACGTGACAGCGCCGCCGGGGACAGTGCTGCCGGGGACAGGGACGCTCGAGGACCAGCCGTGCTAAGACCACTGAACGACACCGACCCGCGGGTGATGGGGCCCTATCGCCTGCACAATCGCATCGGCGCCGGCGGCATGGGCGTTGTTTACCTGGGATTCGGGCCGGACGACCAGCCCGTCGCGGTAAAGGTGCCGCACGAGGTGCATGCCAGTGACCCCGAGTTCCGTGCCCGCTTCCGTTCCGAGGTCTCGGCTGCCCGGGACGTGCAGGCCGACACCGTCGCCCGGGTGATCAGGGCCGAGGTGGACGGGCCGAAGCCCTGGCTCGCGACCGAATACGTGGCGGGCCCCACCCTGCACGCCGCCGTCCAGGAGAGCGGCCCGCTCACGGGCCGCTCTCTGGATGGGCTCGCGATCGGTCTCGCCACGGCCCTCGAGGCGATCCACACCGCTGGCGTGGTGCATCGCGACCTCAAACCGGCGAACATCGTGATGTCCTGGGCCAGTCCCAAGGTCATCGACTTCGGGGTGGCCCGGTCGGCCGACTACACCGGCTACACCCAGGCGGGCGAACTCGTCGGGACCGTGGCCTGGATGGCCCCCGAACAGATCAACGGCCAGCAGGCGGGATCGGCCGCGGACGTCTTCGCCTGGGGATGCTGCGTGGTCTTCGCCGCGACTGGGCGACGTCCCTTCCGCGGCGAGGCGCCGGAGATCGTGGCGCTGCACATCAGCTCGACCGAGCCGGAGCTCGACGGCGTGCCCGAGCGGCTGCTCGGTCCCGTTCGCCGCGCCCTGACGAAGAACCCCGGGCACCGGCCCTCCGCCGGCGAGCTCGTCCGCCTGCTCACCCAGCGGCTCTCCCCCGGGGAGACGGCCGACGCCAGCAATGGCGTCCCCCCGGTCACGGC
>NZ_CDWWEW010000010.1:0-34939 GCF_977966315.1 Frankia sp. CeRuru1 | reverse complement strand
GTTCGCCGGTCTCGTGTGTGAGCCCTGATCGACTCCAACGACCTGGCCCGCTGACGACCTGGCCCGCTCGCCCGCCCGCCGGCCGCGGTGGCACAGGCACCTCGGTGGGAATGTTCTGGACGGCCCCGTGTTCGTAACGCTGTAATCAATGTAAGTGTGGCGTCGGCCGAGGAGGTCGGATGCGGACCAGACGTGCCAGGGGAGACGGACCCGACCCGGCGCGGCCCGGCGGTTCCCCGCCGGTCGAGCCGCTGGACGCCTATTCCGCGGTCGTGACCCGGGTGGCCGCGGCGCTGACCCCGTCGGTGGCGAGCCTACGGGTGCGTACCCGGCGCGGCGCGGGGGCCGGTTCCGGGGTGGTGTTCACCGACGACGGGTTCCTGCTGACCTCCGCGCACGTCGTCGAGGGGCATCGGGCCACCTCCGGAGCGTCGGTCGGGCTGGCGCAGTTCGCGGACGGCACCGAGCGCGAGGTCGACCTGGTGGGTGCCGATCCGCTCTCGGACCTGGCCGTGCTGCGGGCCCGGGGCACGACCCCGCCGGCTGCCGTCCTCGGGGACGCCGCGGGTCTGCGGGTCGGCCAGCTCGTCGTGGCTGTCGGCAACCCGCTGGGGCTCACCGGCAGCGTGACCGCCGGGGTCGTCAGCGCCCTCGGCCGGTCGTTGCCGACCCGTTCGGGCTCGGCCGTGCGGGTGGTCGACGAGGTGATCCAGACCGACGCGGCCCTCAACCCGGGTAACTCCGGCGGGGCGCTGGTCACGGCCAACGCCCGGGTGGTGGGGGTGAACACCGCCGTCGCCGGTGTCGGCCTGGGGCTGGCCGTCCCGGTGAACGACACGACGAGGAAGATCCTCGCCGCGTTGATGCGCGACGGCCGGGTCCGCCGGGCGTACCTGGGGGTCGCGGGGGCGGGTGTTCCGCTGCCGCCCGCCGTGGCCGAGCGGATCGGGCAGCGCCACGGTGTCTGGCTGGCCGAGGTGGTTGTCGGTAGCCCGGCCGGGATCGCCGGGCTGTTCACCGGGGATCTCGTCCTGTCGGTGGCCGGGACGCCCGTCGTCACCCCGGGTGATCTCCAGCGGCTGCTGACCGAGGGCACGATCGGCCGGCCAGTGGAACTCACGGTGTGGCGGCGGGGCGCGTTGGTGGACGTGATCGTCGTACCCGCCGAGCTGGTGACGGCCTGAGGACCGGGCGGGCCCGGCGGACCGGGCGGACCCGGCGGACCCGGCGGACGATGTCCTACTGTCGGAGAATGCCCCGTCCCAGCGCCGATCCCCGCCGGACGCCGCCCTCAACCCGGTTGTCCCGACAGCCGGCGCGGCCGTCGTTGCAACCGTCCCCGGACCCGCAACCCGGCAGGGCCTTTCTGACCGCCTCCTACACACTGGGGGTATTTCTGGGGGTCGGGCTGGGTCTCTACGGCGTCTTCCTCGTTCCCGCCGGTCCGCGGCCGGGGGGGATGCTGCTGTCGCTCGGCGTACTGGTCGCGCTGGTGGGCAACGGGGGTGCCGCGCTGCTGGTGCGGTGGCTGACGGGCACCCGGCTGGGACCCACGACCGTGCTCATCGGCTGGGCCGTCGTCGTGCTGCTGGTCGCCAGTTCCCGCCCCGAGGGGGACCTGTTGTTGCGGGCGAGCGGATCCGGGTACGCGTTCCTGTTGCTCGGGGCACTGAGCCCGATCGCGGTCATCGTCCTCGCCGGGGCACGGCGGGGGCTCACGGTGCTTCCTCCCGGTCACTGAGCACCGGTCCGGCCACTCGGCCACTCGGCCACTCGGCCACCCGGTCGTCCGGTCGTCCGGTCGTCCGGTCGTCCGTCTCGCCCTGGGAGATGTCACCGGCTCTTGTGATGTGGGAGATGTCACCGGCCCTTGGGGACTGTCGCCCACGTGGTGAGCCCACGTGGTGAGCGGAGCGGGTAGCGTGGCCGGGTGGGCAGCCCCGCGCACCGTGGAGAGAACTGGGCCGGCGCGCCCGCCTCCCAGGCCTCCCAGGCCTCCCAGGCCGACCGGCCGACGCTGCGGACGGCGGACTTCCGCAGGGCGGTCGGCAGGTTCGCTACCGGAGTGACGGTCCTCACGACCGTCGCCGACGGTCGCCATCTCGGCATGACGGCGAACTCGTTCGTCTCGGTCTCCCTCGACCCGCTGCTGGTGCTCGCCAGCATCCGCCGGGACGCCCGCTTCCACGGTCCGCTCATGGCCTCGGGGGTGTGGGGAGTCTCGGTGCTTGCCGAGGACATGGCCGAGACGTCGCGCTACTTTGCGAAACGCGCGTATGACCAGCCCGGCGACATGTTCGCGGGATGGGAGCACTCGATCGGGCCAGAGACCGGAGTGGTCCTGTTCGACGGCGCGCTGTCGGTCTTCGAGTGCCGGACAGTCACGACCCATCCCGGGGGGGATCACACCCTCGTCCTCGGTGAGGTCGTCTCGTTCGCCCAGCCGCGGGACGATGTCGGACCGCTCGTCTTCTACGACGGGCGCTACCTCGACCCGGTGGGTGCGGATACGGGAGGAACAGAGGCGCGGAGGGAAACAGGCGCTTCCCGAAGCTAACGGGCGCTTCCCGAAGCTAACGGGCGATTCCCGAGGCGAGCGGGCGGTCTCCGGGGCTAGTTGAGCCGGGCGCGGGCCGCGGCGGCGGCTTGGCGGGCGGCCGCCGCGGCGGCCGGCTCGACCGCGGCCACCGTGTTGGCGAACGCGGCCAGATCGGTGGCCCCGCCGAGAAAGTCGCCCAACCGGACGCGGAGCTCGCCGCGCTCCCGGCGCAGGCTCGCCGGGTGGTGGGGGAGCAGCAGGGACAGCTCGACGGCCCACAGCCGCATGTGCGGCGCGTCCGAGCGCGCCCCGAGGACCCGGATGTTGCCGAGGATCCGGGTGAGCACATCCTGCGCGCTCATCGGGGCGAGGTGGGCACGGGTGAAGGCGAACCCGGCTGCGCGTACCTTTTCTGCGGCGTCGTGCACCGTCAGTAGCCGGCCGGCGGCGAACGGATCGACGAGCACGTGGTCCTGGGGGGAACCCACCGCGACCACGACGTGCCCCGGAAGCCCGACGGGATAGGCGGGGACCCCGAGCCGGGCGGCCACCTCGAGCCAGACGACGGAGAGCAGGATCGGCAGGCCGCGCCGCCGGCGCAGCACATCGGGGAGCAGCGAGGAGCGGAGGTCGGTGTAGTCGTCCTCGGCCCCGGCGAAGCCGGCGGCGAGCCCCAGGGACTCGTGCAGCGTCTCGGCGGCGATCCTCGGGTCGAAATCCCCCGCTCCCGGGCCGACTCCCTCCAAGCGCCCCGCCGCCTCGGATCCGGATCCCGGCTGTGCCTGCCCGGGTGGTGCCTGCCCCGGTGCGCCGGTCTGGCGTGCCATCGGCGTACCGTGGTCGGCCCGGGGGAACCGGGACCGTCGGCTCGAGGTCGTCCGCGCGGCGAGCAGTGGACGGGCCTGCGCGGCGAGTGTGTCGAGGGCATTCAGGGTGGCGGTGGCGTCGGGGGTGTCGGCTGCCGGGTCGACCTCGGCGGTGAGCAGATGGCAGGCGACCGCCAGGTCGATCGGCTCGCGGCGCACGACCTCGGCGAACCTGCCGCGGCTGCGGGTGCTCACGAGAGCTCGCTCGGAGCGTTCACGCCGGGGGCAGCCGCCTCCGGGGCAGCCGCTCCTGGTGGGGCAGCCGCTCCTGGTGGGGCAGCCGCTCCTGGTGGGGCAGCCGCTCCTGGTGGGGCAGCCGCCTTCAGGCCGGGCACCTTCGAATCGGGCGCCTCTGGATCGGGCGTGTCCGGATCGGACGGGTCCGGGACGGTCGTCCCCAGGACAGTCGCCTCCGCGATAGTCGCCTTCGGGGTAGTCGTATTCAGGGTAGTCGTATTCGGGACAATCTCCGTGATAGCTGTCGCACCCGGGACATTCCGCGTACGTCGTGTCGGTGGGCGGGGTGGGATGACGCGTGCCGCTACGACGGCATCCTCGGTAACCTGGACGGGTGTGCCCTCGGCAGTGACAACCGTGAGCACACCCGATGACCATGACCGCAACGTTCCGAGAACATCACTGAGGGATACCGGTCCGGGGATGCGGTGGCGGAGCATAACTCGCGCGCCGACATCGGCCGGAGTGATGCGGACGACATACACCACCAGCGCACGCCCTTGTTGTCGACACGGAACTGTCCAGGTCGATACTAAGGACTCAGTCGCCCGTGAGCCCGAGGAGGAAAAACCGGTGACCTACGTCATCGCAGAGCCCTGCGTCGATGTCAAGGACAGGGCCTGCATCGAGGAGTGCCCGGTCGACTGCATCTACGAAGGCGGACGGATGCTCTACATCCAGCCTGACGAGTGCGTCGACTGTGGTGCCTGTGAGCCGGTCTGCCCGGTGGAGGCCATCTACTACGAGGACGACGTTCCCGATCAGTGGAAGGGGTACACCGACACCAACGCGAACTTCTTTGAGGAGCTAGGGTCGCCTGGCGGCGCATCGAAGGTCGGCGCCTTGGACTTCGACCCGCCGACGGTCGCCGCGCTGGCTCCTCAGGGCGAGTCCTGAGCGGCCCTGGGAGACCCGGCAACATCTCCGGAGTCCCGCGGTCACCGGCCCGGTCCCGGGTGCGGCTGCCCGACTTCCCGTGGGACCAGCTGGTCTCCTTCAAGGAGAAGGCCCGGCTGCATCCCTACGGGTTGGTCGACCTCTCGGTGGGTACTCCGGTTGACGCCGCGCCGGCCGTCGTGCAGCAGGCGCTGGCCGGCTCCGCTGACGCTCCGGGGTACCCGCTGACCGCGGGTACCCCGGAGCTGCGCGAGGCGGCGGCCGGCTGGCTGGCCCGCCGGCTCGGCGTGCTCGTCGACCCGGGCGCGGTGCTGCCCGTGCTCGGGACGAAGGAACTGGTGGCTCAGCTCCCCGGTCAGCTCGGGCTCGAACCTGGTGACCGGGTGTGGGTGCCGACTCCGGCCTATCCGACCTACGAGGTCGGCGCGCTGCTCGCCCGCTGCGAACCGGTGGTGGGCCCGGCCGACGGGGTGACCCTGATCTGGTTGAACTCGCCGGGGAACCCGACCGGGCGGGTGCTCACGGTCGACGAGATGCGCGCCGTGGTCACCTGGGCGCGGGAGCGCGGTGTGATCGTCGCCAGCGACGAGTGCTACATCGAGCTGGGCTGGGAGAGCCGGCCCGTCTCGGTGCTGCACCCCGACGTGTGCGGCGGCTCCCACGAGGGACTGCTGGCGGTGCATTCGCTGTCGAAGCGGTCCAACCTCGCGGGCTACCGGGCCGGCTTCGTCACCGGTGACTCTGCCCTGGTCGAGGGCCTCCTCGCGGTCCGCAAGCACGCCGGCTTCATGATGCCGACGCCCGTGCAGGCCGCCATGGCGGCCGCGTACGCCGACGACATGCATGTGGCGGATCAGCGGGCGCGCTACGCCAACCGGCGGGCCGTCCTCGCGGCGGCACTCGCGGTCGCGGGATTCACCATCGATCACAGCGAGGCCGGCCTCTACCTGTGGGCAACCCGGGGTGAGGACGCCTGGGCCACGGTGGACGCGCTGGCCGAGGTCGGGATACTCGTCGCGCCCGGGACGTTTTACGGGGAGGCTGGCCGGTATCACGTCCGGATCGCCCTGACCGCTGCGGACTCGCAGGTGGCGACCGTTCCCGAGCGGATGACGATGCTGTCGCCGGTCGCCGCCACGGGGCAGCCCGACTACGGCGCTCGGCCCGACTACGGCGCTCGGCCCGACTACGGCGCTCGGCCCGGCCACGGCGCTCGGCCCGACTACGGCGCTCGGCCCGGCCACGGCGCTCGGCCTGGCTACGGCGCTCGGCCCGACTACGGTCAGCCGATCGCTCAGGGTAGCTATGGGGGCGCCGAGCCGGACATCCGTTAGCACCCGGCCCGGATCCGTGGCCCCGCTACCTCGCGAGGCCGGGGCCACCTCGTAGGGTCGGGCTTGTGAGCGCCTCGAACACATCCCTCGACTCTCCGATCGATCCCGCCGTCGACGAACTGTGGGAACGGCGGGCGGAGCTGAACACTGGCGACGCCGACGCCCGCAAGATCGTGGTGGCCGCCGTCGACGCCATCGATGCGGGCGTGGCCCGGGTCGCCACGGTCACCGCGGGCGGCTCGGTCGCCGTTGACGAGCGGGCCAAGCGGGCGATCCTGCTGTCCTTCAAGGTTCTCGCCATGGTCGAGTCGTCCGCGGGTGACTTCCGCTTCCATGACCGGGTGCCGCTCAAGACCCGATTCGATGGCGTGCGGGTGGTACCGGGCGCGATCGTGCGCTGGGGCGCGCACGTCGAGCCCGGGGCCGTCCTCATGCCGAGCTACACCAACATCGGCGGCTACGTCGGTGCCGGCACCCTCGTCGACACCTGGGCCACGGTCGGGTCCTGCGCCCAGGTCGGCCGCAACGTGCACCTGTCCGGTGGGGCCGGGCTCGGCGGGGTTCTGGAGCCGCCGAACGCGGTCCCCGTCGTCGTCGAGGACGACGCCTTCGTCGGCAGTCGCTGCATGGTGGTGGACGGCGCGCGGGTGCGCCGCGGGGCCAAGCTCGGCGCCGGGGCGATCCTGACCGCCTCCACCCATGTCTTCGACGCCACGACCGGCGCGGAATACCCGCGCGGGGAGATCCCGGAGCGGGCGGTCGCGGTCGGTTCCAACCGGGTGAAGTCGTTCCCGGGCGGGGAGTTCGCGATGCCCTGCATCCTGGTGCTGCGGACGCTCGCCGAGGGCGAGATCCACGACAAGTTGGCGCTGAACGACATCCTGCGGGAGCACGGCGTCGCCGGCTAACGATCCTGTCACCGGTTAGCGATCTTATTGCTGGCTGGCGTCCTGTCGCCGGTTAACGATCCGCTGGCCCGGTGGCCGTAGGGTGACGGCATGAGCCTCGACCTCACGGCGCCCGTCGGCGAGCTGACCCGGGCGCTGGTCGACGTGCCCTCGGTAAGTGGGGACGAGGCCGCCCTCGCGGATGCGGTGGAGAAGGCGCTCACCGCGGTGGACGGGCTGCGGGTCGACCGGGACGGTGACGCCGTGGTGGCCAGGACCGAGCTGGGGCTGCCCGGCCGGATCCTGCTCGCCGGCCATCTGGACACCGTTCCGCTGGCGGGCAACCTGCCCTCGCGTGTGGTGGGCGGGCGGCTCTACGGCTGCGGGACCTCGGACATGAAGGCAGGGGTCGCGGTCGCGCTGCGGCTCGCGGGCACGCTCCCGGTCGCCACGCCCGGCGCGATGAGTCACGACGTCACCTGGGTCTGCTATGACCACGAGGAGGTCGAGGTGGCCCGCAACGGGCTGCGCCGGCTCGCCGCCCGGCACCGGGACTGGCTGGCGGCGGATCTGGCCATCCTGATGGAACCGACCTCCGGCGAGATCGAGGCGGGTTGCCAGGGCACCCTGCGGGTGGTCGTGACGCTCCCCGGCATCCGGGCGCACTCGGCCCGGTCGTGGCTCGGGGACAACGCCATCCACAAGGCCGGCGATCTGCTCCGCCGCCTCGCCGGCTACCGGGCGCGGACGGTGACGCTGGACGGCTGCACTTACCGCGAGGGGCTCTGCGCGGTGCGGATCGACGGTGGGGTAGCGGGCAACGTGATCCCCGACCGGTGCCAGGTCACGGTAAACTTCCGGTTCGCCCCGGACCGCGGCCCCGACGAGGCGGTGGCGCATGTCCGCGAGGTGTTGGGGGGCTACGACGTCGAGGTCACCGATCTCGCTGGCGGGGCGCTGCCCGGGCTCGCCGCCCCGCCCGCGGCGGCGTTCGTCGCCGCCACCGGTCGAGTGCCGGTGGCGAAGTACGGCTGGACGGACGTGGCGCGCTTCGCCGAGCTCGGAATCCCGGCGCTCAACTACGGGCCGGGCGATCCCAACCTGGCCCATACCCGGGATGAGTACGTCGAGCTCGCCGCGATCGACGAGGCCGAGCGGCTGCTACGGGCGTACCTGTCCGGTGTTGCTTGACCGTGGTGTCACTGGACCACCTAGTTGCGATTTTTGTTACGTGTATGAGTCGTCGGGGGTTGACGCCGTGGATCCTCCCATCTCGGCACGTTAGAGTTACTCGCGTACGTGCAGTGCCGGTCGGATGGGGGGTCCGGATGGTCGGTGGTGCGGCGGGTTCGGGGGCTCGGCACCAGGCCGGGGCGCGTCGATACACAGGTGACACGTGTTGTCGGCGCCAACCAGTGTTCTCCCCGTCGTCGGTCCGAAGATGTTGCGGCCGTGGGGGGTCTGCCAGGTGACGGGCACTGTCTTCAGCCATGCACAGGTGGGGTTGGCCGCGGGGCCGGGCACGGATGCCATCCCGAAACCGCTCGACGGGGCCGATGGGCCCGCCTGGTACGACCGCTACGAGGTGGGCGCGGACCCCGGCGCGGACCGAGCGTCCGACGGTGCCGTCGGCTACCGGGCGAAGGTTCGCTGGGAACGGCCGTACGGCTGGCTGCTCGTGGGCTCCGACGCGGCCGCCTGCGTGGTCGCGGCGGGAGTGGCCTACCTGGTCCGGTTCGGCGGACTGGTCGAGTTCGACCTGAAGCCGGTCTCCGCGACGCCGTATGTCGCCATGTCGATCCTGCTGCCCGTCGCATGGGTGTTGTCGATGTACCTGAGCCGGGCGTACGAGAGCCGGTTCCTCGGCAGTGGCTCGGAGGAGTTCCGCCGGGTCCTCAACGCCGCCGCGCAGCTCACCGCGGTGGTGGCCGTCCTGTCCTATGCGACCAAGGCCGAGCTCGCGCGTGCCTACGTGCTGATCGCCTTCCCGGCGGCGCTGCTGCTGACCGTGGCTGGCCGCGCCGCCGCGCGCGGCTACCTGCACCGGATGCGCCGGGCGGGCCGCTGCCTGCACCGGGTGCTGGTGGTCGGGGCGGGGGACTCCGCGGCGGCGTTGGTCCGGCTGGCCCAGCGGGATCCGACGTCGGGCTGGTCGGTCGTCGGTGTCGTGCTCGACCGCTCGCCCGGCCGGCACAGCCACGACTCCCCGGAACGCGGGGGGTTCGACCTGTTGGGGGTGCCGATCGTCGGGACGTCGGAGAGCCTGCACACCGCCATCCGGGCAACCGCGGCGACCACGGTCGCGATCAGTCCGCAGATGGACGGCGAGACGCTGCGCCGGGTGCTGTGGACGCTGGAGGGCAGCGACGTCGACGTGCTGGTCTCCTCGGCGCTGACCGACGTGACCGGGCCGCGGATCTCGATCCGTCCGGTGGCCGGGCTGCCGCTGCTGCACATCGAGGAGCCGGAACTCACCGGCGCGCGGCGGGCCATGAAGGGCCTGTTCGACCGCAGTGTGGCCGCGGGGGTTCTCCTGCTGTGCGCGCCGTTGTTCCTGGCCCTGGCGCTGGCGGTGCGCCTGACCAGTCGGGGGCCGGCCATCTTCAAGCAGACCCGGGTCGGCCAGGGTGGCGAGCACTTCACCATGTACAAGTTCCGGTCGATGTACGTCGACGCGGAGGCGCGCAAGGCGGAGCTGGAGTCCCGCAACGAACGGGCCGAGGGGCTGCTGTTCAAGATGCGTGACGACCCGCGGATCACCAAGGTCGGGAAGTTCCTGCGCAAGTGGTCGCTCGACGAGCTGCCGCAGCTGCTCAACGTGCTGGGCGGCACGATGTCGCTGGTGGGGCCGCGCCCGCCGCTGCCGTCGGAGGTCGCCCGCTACGAGGACGACGTGCACCGCCGGCTGATGGTGAAGCCGGGGCTGACCGGCCTGTGGCAGATCAGCGGCCGGTCGGACCTCGAATGGGACGAGTCGGTGCGCTTGGATCTGCGGTACGTGCAGAACTGGTCGCTGCCCCTCGACTTCTACATCCTCTGGCGTACCGTGTTCGCGGTCCTGCGCCGCGAGGGTGCGTACTAAGCGGGATGTGTGAGCGGTGGCAGGGCGCCTGCCCCGCCACGGCCGTTCGTCCCGGCTCTGGCGGGAGGCATCAAAGTTCGCCGAGTATGGTCAGCGGCTGCTCGACGCACCGGGCGACGAAACCGAGGAACCCCGCGACCGGCGCGCCATCGCAGACCCGATGGTCGAAGGTGAGGGCGAGCTGGGCGACCTTGCGTGGGCGCACCTCACCGTCGACGACCCAGGGCCGATCAGCGATCCGCCCTACCGCGAGCTGGGCGACCTCCGGATGGTTGATGATCGGGGCGGCTCCGTCGGTGCCCAGCGCGCCGTGGTTGTTGACGGTGAAGGTCCCGCCGGTCAGCTCCGGCACCGTCAGACGGCGCTCCCGGGCGCGGTCAGTGAGCCGGCGCAGTTCAGCGGTGAGCCGCGTGGCCGTCATGTTCTGCGCATCGCGGGCGACGGCGACCGTCAGATCGTCGTCGCCCGCGATGGCGAAGCCCAGGTGGACCCACGGGAACTGGACGATCTCACCGCGGTCCGCGTCGAGCCGGGCGTTGAGCACCGGGTAGCGCTGCAGACCGGCGATGCAGAAGCGGCCGATCAGACCCAGCACGCTCACAGGCCGATCGGAAGCCGCCGCATTGATGGTCTTCCGTGCCACGAGCAGATTCGTCGCGTCCACGTCACGCCAGGTCGTCGCCTCGGGAATCTCCTGCCGGCTACGCGCCATCCGATCTGCGATCAGCCGCCGACGTCCCCGCAGAGAAATACGCATGACGCCGTCCCCGTCCGGAGTGCCTACCCGCGGCGCCGGCACCGCCGCATCCATGGGCACCGCCGTACCCATGGGCAGGGCCGGGTTGGACTCCCGGTCCCGCAGGGCCTGCTCGACGTCGGCTCGCCGCACCACCCCGCCGGGCCCGGTGGCCTGCACCATGTCGAGATCGAGGCGGGCGCTACGCGCGAGGCGCCGGACAACGGGCGAGATGGTGCGGATCACTTCACGGGAACCCACCCCGCGGACACCCGTCTCCCCGGTCGTCGTCCCCAGCGCGTCCGGATCGTCCGCGGTGGCGCCAAATCCGATGAGGGGGGGCGGCGCGCCCGCATCCCCGGCCGGTGGCGTCGGTTGCGACGACGCGTCAAGGCGGGGCACCCTGACCACCGGCGCATCGGGGGTCGGCGCGGCGGGAGATCGAACGGTCACCAGGGGCGAGCCGACATTCAGGACATCGCCGGCTGCGCCGTGGTGGATCCGGATCTCTCCCGGGTAGGGGCACGGGATCTCGATGCACGCCTTGGCCGATTCCACCTCGACGATCGGTTGGTCGATGGCCACCAAGTCCCCGACCTCGGCCAGCCATCGGACCACCGTCGCCTCGGTCAGGCCCTCGCCGAGGTCCGGGAGGTCGAAGACGACCAGTCCGTCGGCGGCCAGCGTCTCCTGGTGGTTCATCAGATCATCGTCCCTCGTCTCGACTCGGGCACCGGACCGCCGATCCATCGCGGATCCGGCTGATCATCCCACTGCAACCGGTCGAAGGCGTCGAGGAGCCGGCCGACGCTCGGCAGGTGGTATCGCTCCAGCTTCGGCGGCGGGTACGGGATGTCGAGGCCGGTTACCCGCAGAACTGGAGCCTCCAACGAGTGGAAACAGCGTTCCTGCACCCGCGCTGCGATCTCGGCGCCGACGCCGGCGAAGCCCTGGGCCTCATGCACCACCACGCAGCGGCCGGTACGTCGCACGCTCGTCATCACGGTCTCGTCATCGAACGGCACGATGGACCGCAGGTCGATGACCTCGACGTCCCAGCCGTGACCGGAGGCCACCGCCGCCGCCTCCAGGGCCAGGGGAACGGTCGGCCCGTAGACGATCAGGGTGATGTCGGTTCCGGGTCGGCGGACGGCGGCCCGGCCCAGGGGTTCGGTGCGGACGGGCAGGCTGACCTGGTCCCGGCCCCAGTAGAGTTTCTTCGGCTCCAGGAAGATCACCGGGTCTGGATCGTCGATGGCTGCCCGCAGCAACGAGTACGCGTCGGCGACGGTGGCCGGTGTGACGACCTTGAGGCCGGCGGTGTGCGCATAGTAGGCCTCGCTGGAGTCGGCATGGTGCTCCACCGCGCCGATGCCTCCGCCATAGGGGATCCGGATCACCATGGGTAGCCGCACCCGTCCACCGGTGCGGCTACCCATCTTGGCCACGTGGCTGACGATCTGCTCGAACGCGGGGTAGGCGAAGGCGTCGAACTGGAGTTCCACGACGGGTCGGAATCCATACATCGCCATCCCGACGGCAAACCCGACGATTCCCGCCTCGGCGAGTGGGGTGTCGACGCAACGGTCGGCACCGAAGGCGTCCGCGAGACCGTCGGTGATCCGGAAGACCCCGCCGAGCCGCCCGACGTCCTCACCGAGTACCAGCACCCGTTCGTCCGCCGCCAGCGCGTCCCGCAGTGCCCGGTTGAGTGCCTGCGCCATGGTCGTTCCGGTCGGACGTGGAATCCCTGCCGGCGCGGCTGCCACGCCCTTCGGCACGGCGCCGGTACCGGCCGCGCTGTTGAGGATCATGCCGTTCGCGGTCTGGTGCACCGTCATGACGCGGCACCTCCGGTGGGGGCGGCGGCCGAGTCGAGGCCGACCAGCGCGCGCTGTTCGACGAATGAGGCCGGCGGCGTCGCGTAGACGTGGGCGAACAGATTGGCCGGGGCCGTGGTGGGAGTTCCGCCCACGCCCGTGCGGACCGCTTCCGCCAAGGCTTCCGCCTCGATGGTCAGCCGCGCGTCGGCGTCGGCGTCGAGGACCCCGACGCGCCGCAGGTGGGCGGCCAGGCGCGGGATCGGGTCCTGCCGCCGCCACAGCGCGGTCTCCTCGTCGTCGCGGTAGCGGGTCGGATCGTCGGCGGTGGTGTGCGGAGCCAGGCGGTAGGTATGCGCCTCCACCAGCATCGGTCCCTGACCCGAGCGGGCATGCGCGACCGCCGCCGTGAGCACGGCGAGGACGGCGGCGACGTCGTTGCCGTCGACCTGTTCGCTGCGGATGCCGTAGCCGACGCCCTTGTACGCCAGCGCCGGAGCGGCGCTCTGGCGGGACAACGGCACGCTGATGGCGTAGCGGTTGTTCTGGATCAGGAAGACCACCGGCGCGGAGAAGACGGCGGCGAAGTTCAGCGCCTCGTGGAAGTCGCCCTCGCTGGTCGCGCCGTCGCCGACGAGGACGAGGACGATGGTCCGCTCGCCGAGCCGGCGGGCCGCAGCGGCGAGACCGGTCGCGTGCAACGCCTGGGTGGCCAGCGGCGTGGTCATCGGCCCGCACCGGTGCGCGTAGGGATCGTACCCGCAGTGGCGGTGACCCCGAACCGGGGCGAGCACGTCGAGCGGGTCCACTCCCCGAGTGAGCAACGCGGTGCTGTCACGGTAAGTGGGGAACAGCCAGTCCGTGGGCTCCAGCACCAGGGCGGCGCCGACCTGGCACGCATCCTGCCCTTCCGATGACGGGAAGGCCGCGATGCGGCCCTGGGCCGCGAGGACGCAGGCCTGCCGGTCGAACCGGCGGCCGAGCACCATCGCCCGGTAGGCGGTCAGCAGGGTCTCGCCCGCCGGCATCGGGTAATCCCCGTGCTCGTCAACAGCATCGCCCGACTCGCCAAGAAACCGTATGGGAAATGGGCTCGGAAGGTACCCGGCCACCATAGCGTGGTGGTCGGGCGTGGCCTGCGTCATCAGGCGACCGCCGGGGGGACCGCGGCGAGGCGATCGCGCCGGTCCGGCCCTCGCGGCGGTACCTGACCGCGTGGAGCGGCTGGGTCGGTCCAGAGAAAAGAGCGGTCGGCGATCATCGGGAACGGCCTTGTCATCGGTCCCACTGTCGTTGTCCCCTCGCAACAGCACTTGCTGACAAACGGTTCCCGACCAGCCGGGAGCTGGGACTTGGCATCTTTTCGTTCTCCGGCCCGGTTGGACGGCACGTTCCGCTGACATACGGATCACGGGAAGAGAGGAAAAACAGCGGTCCCGGCCCATGAGATGGGAAAAGATGGCTGGCACGCCGTCCACTGTGACAACCATGATCGCGATGAGGGGGCCACGTTGCCACCCGTCTGCCGGCGCGGTATTCGATTGATAGAGGCATCCCCCCGTGGGAAGCGCTGTCCGGCTCGCTCCGACCCGCTGGCAGTCTCAATGAGGGTAGCACAGGGGAAGTCACCCGGCGGCCGTTTGGTTTGCGGGTCGGTTGGGAAACGCTTCGCCGATCGCCGTCCGGAAAATCAGGTGGATCTTTCGGCCGACGTCTCCACCCGCCGGTGGTTGTCCCGGCGGGGCGGTCGCGGTGCCGGAATGGCGTTTATAGTGGTTCGGCCCAGCCGCGTGGTCCCCGCCCGACCCGCATTGATGAGTTGGCCCGGGGGGCATTACACTGGGACTTGGAGGAGGGGAATCACCGTGCGTCGTCTTGTGCGACGCCGACTGCCTGGAGGTCGTGGGTTGTCCGCTCCGCCAACTCGGACGATGTTGTTTGGTGTCCATCGTCACATTCTTGTTCCGTTGTTGACGATACTCGCTGTCGGCGCATTTCTCGTCACCGGCTGCACGCCGTTTCCAGGAGGGTCGTCGGATGGGGCCGCCGGTGCTCCGGCCGCGTCTGGGATGTCACCTCTGGCCCCGTCATCCCCGGCCCGCGGTACCGCGGTGCCCATCGATCCCGCGGTCGCTCGGTCGTCGTCCGCGTCCACTTCCGGACCGCCGGTGCCCGTGACCGCTCCGTCGTCGACGGCCGCTCGCTTGCCGTTGACTACCCCGTCCCCCACGGCCACGACTTCAGTGCCGGTCAACCATGCGGCGACTCCGCGACAGCCGGACGGCTCGCGGCCACGGACCGGCAATCCGTTCAGCGGGGCCACGCTCTACGCCGACCCCAACGGCCTGGCGGCGCGCGCCGAACGGAAGCTGCGGCCGACCGATTCGGCGAAGGCGGCGCTCATTAACCGGCTGGCCCGCACGCCGCAGGCGATGTGGTTCGGGGACGACGTCCCGACCAGTCAGACCCGTACCCAGGTGGCCACCCGGCTCGCGCCCGTGCGCGCGCTCGGCGCCCACCCGTTGCTGGTTGTCTACAACATCCCCGGGCGTGACTGTGGCAGCTACACTGCCGGCGGCCGGTCCAGCCCAGCCGACTATCGGGCCTGGGTGCGCGAGCTCGCCGCGGGGGTGGCCGGCGGCCCGGCGTCGGTGATCCTGGAACCGGACGCGCTCGCCTGGGCTGACTGCCTGTCCGACCAGGCGGAGCAGGAGCGTTACGCCCTGCTCCGCTACGCCGTCACCACGCTGTCCGGCAGCGGCATCTCCGTCTACATCGACGCGGGCCACGCCGAATGGCACCAGCCCACAGAGATCGCGCGCCGCCTGCGGCTGGTCGGGGTGGACAAGGCTCGCGGGTTCTCGCTGAACGTGTCGGGCTTTGGCACGACCGAGAAGGAGTCGGCCTACGGCGAGCGGGTGTCGGCGCTGCTCGGCGGTACCGCCCACTTCGTCATTGACACGAGTCGCAATGGGCTGGGACCGACCGAGGACCGGCAGTGGTGCAACCCGCCTGGCCGCGCTCTGGGCGCTACACCGACCACCGCGACCGGTAGCCCGCACGGGGACGCCCTGCTCTGGATCAAGACGCCGGGCCAGTCGGACGGGCCTTGTAACGGTGGCCCTCCCTCGGGGGTGTGGTGGTTGGACTACGCAGTCAAGCTGGTGCAGAACACAATCGGATGATCCATGGCGGATGATCCGCTGCGGTCGTGGCCTCGGGGGAGTTGGTCTTAGGATGTGGTCTCATTGCCGATGGTTCCACCTGCGCACGGTAGGACGTGTCGTCAGAGATGGTCGTACCGGACCCGTGAGGCGGCCAGACTTTCCCGATCGGACCAGTTCCTACGGACCGCGCGGCCCACATGGTTCCCCACCATCGCGGGGCATCGGGAGGCTGCCCGGCCTCCTCGGGGTGCTCGCCGTGCTAGGCGCGGTGCTCGCCGGATGCGGCGGGTCGTCCACCTCCTCTCCCGGGGCGCAGGCACCTCCCGACACCTCCGCGGCGGTCGTCGCCACGGGCCTGGGACCGGTGCGCGGGCTCACCTTCCCCGACCATCGTGAGTTCTGGGACATCCCGTACGCAGCCGCTCCGGTCGGTTCTCTCCGATGGCGCCCCCCGGTCCCACCCAGGGCGTGGACACAGCCGTTGTCGGCGACGAAACGGGGCAAGGCATGCCCACAGCCGGACGCGCCCGACACGGATGAGGACTGCCTGTCCTTGAATGTCTTCACACCGGTCGGCGTCAGGGCGCAGGGTGCTCCGGTCCTGGTGTGGATCCATGGCGGTTCGTTCGCCACCGGATCGGGCCGCGAGTTCGACGGAAGCGCGTTCGCCAGCCGGACTGCAACGGTGGTGGTGACGCTCAACTATCGACTGGGGCCGCTGGGCTTCCTCGCCGATCCCGCCCTGGCCTACGGGGACGGAACGCGACCCGGGCAGGTTCCCGGCCAGTACGGTCTCCTCGATCAACAGGCCGCCCTCGGCTGGGTGCGCACCAACATCGCCGCGTTCGGCGGTGACCCGGGCCGGGTCACCGCCGCGGGCCAGTCCGCGGGTGCCGCCTCCGTCTGCCTCAACCTGGCCTCGCCTCCCGCGGCCGGGCTGTTCTCCCGAGCGATCGCGCAGAGCGGCTGCGCCCAGCGGATCCGGGCCCGGGCCGAGGGTGAGGCGCAGGGAAGGCAGCTGGCGGCGGCGGTGGGATGTACCGACGACGCACGGATCCTCGCCTGCCTGCGCGGTACGAGCGCGCAGCGGCTCATCGATGCAGGAGTAGATGGTTCCGTGCCGGGACTGTCCTGGCAGCCGGTGGTGGGCGGGCCGGTGTTGCCGCGGTCCATGCTGGACGCGCTGGCCGCCGGGCGGTTCACGCGGGTACCGGTCTTGCAGGGCAGCAACCACGACGAGGGCGGGGTGTTCGTGGTTCCGGGCCAGGACAGCGTGCAGCGCCCGCTCACCTCGGCGGCCTACCCGACGGCCCTCACCCGGCAATTCGGCCGGCTGGCCGCGGCTGTCGCCGCGCAATATCCGCCGGACCGCTACGCCTCACCGGGTCAGGCACTGGCGAGCGCGGTCGGCGATGCGAGGTTCAGTTGCCGGGCGCTGCGGTCCAACGAGCTGTTCTCCCGTTACGTGCCGACCTATATGTACGAGTTCGCGGACACCGAAGCACCGCAGAACTTCCCCTTCCAGCCCACATTCCCCTTCGGCGCTTACCATGGCTCGGAGATCCGGTACGTCTTCGGATTCGGTGTCACCAGCCCGGCTCAGCGAGCCCTGTCTGACCAGATGATTCGGTACTGGGCGGCCTTCGTGGCTGGCGGTGCACCAAAGGTGGATGCCGGCGGGCCCACCTGGCCGGCCTTCGACCAGCGCGAGTCGCGCGTACTCACACTGGCGCCGGGCCGCGTCTTGGTAGCATCCACCTTCACTGACGAGCATCATTGCCGATTCTGGTCATCTTTCACCGGATGACCGGCCGGGCCGGGCGGGAACCTCGAATCGAGGACTGCGTTCACGGTGCTCATCGCGATCAGACTGAAAACTCCTCGGGCCGGACGGTCTGCCGGTCGGCTTGCACGGGGACGGCGCATATGACGGCCGGCACCGGAAGGGGTTCCGGTCGCTTGCGGAATCGAGCGATCTGACGCCCGGCGAACGGTGCCGCCAAGACGATGACGGCGCCGATCACCTGGCTGATTAGCCATCCCACCCCCACCCCTGCGATTCCCATGCCCGGCAGCAGGTACCAGGAGACGACCAGAGCCGTCAGTAGCATGCCGAGGTTCAACCAGACCGCCTGCCACACCCGGTCGCGCGCGCGTAGTACCGACACCGCAAGGTTGGTGATCGCGTCCGGTATCGCGGACAGTATCAGCAGGATGAGTAGACCGTGCCCGTGCTCGGGGTAGTCCGGGCCGAACAGACGTAGCAGCCGGTCCCCGAACAACAGGTAACCGATCAGGATCGGCGCTATGACGGCCGCGATGAGAGTGCCGGAGCGGCGGGTCGCCTGATGTAGCTGAGCGGGGGCGTTCGCGCCCTCGGCGAACAACGACGATGCGACCGCGGGGCTGATCATGAAGAACAGGCTGCCGAGCATCCAGGTCGCGTAGAAGTACGCGCCCTCGGCCGGCCCGCTCCGGGTTACTACGAGAGTCGGCAGGACGTGTACCCCGAGGACGGCGCCGACAGTGGCCAGATGATGACCGGCAAACGATTTCCACAACGAAAGGGTCTTGCGGAGTACTCCGTCCGCGATGAAGACGAACCGGTGGTTCGGCCCGGTACACAGGCGGAACCCGGCAGGAATCACCGACAACCCGGTGCCGAGCACCCAGCAGGCGAGAATCTGGGTGGCCCCGTGCGCCCACACCATCGGGACGAACAGAAAGGCGACTTTGGCGAGGCTGAACAGCACTGTCCGTTCGAGTTGGATGGCGCTGCGCCGCTCCCCGACCGCCGCCAGGTCGAGCAGGCTCCCGAGCCCGGTCACCACCACGCCGGCGATGAACAACCCGCCGACGGTCACCGTGTGCAGCTCGGCGAATCCCGGGGACAACTCCGGTAGGATCACCACCATTAGCATGGCCGCCGCGCCGCAGGCGCCGACGGAGGCGGCGACGCCGGCGGAGAGTGTTCTGCTCCAGGACCGGTCGTCCGTGCAGGTCGACAGCGCACTGATCAGCCCCATGCCGATACCACACGAGGCGAAGACCGCCGTCGCCGTCATCGCCGTCACCATCGCGGCACCGAGACCGGTGTCCTCGGTGGAGCACGTGCGGGCCACGATGAACCAGAACACGTAGCCCAGCCCCGCCCCCAGCAGCGTGCTCGTGGCGACGTAGAGACTGTTCCGGGCCAGGCGACTGTCTGCGAAGGAGAAGCGCCGCCGGACATCCCACCGGGACCGCCGGTCCGGCGACGGTGCCGCCCCTGTCCCCCGGTGAGCGGAGATCGGGCCGTCCGGCAGCGCAGAGGGGTCAGCCAAGCTCGGCATCCCGACCCACCCGGTTTGTCATGTCGATGTCCTCCACGTGTCGGCGCCCGGCTCGTTGTGCTGGGCGGAGAACTTCCCACTGGAGCCGAGTGATTCGGTGGTTATGTGTTCCGTGCTGCATCGACCGGAATCCCTACGGGGTCGACCGCCGCGGACCCGGTCGAACCCGACCTGGCTGGGCCGGGGATGGTCTGCCAGGGCACGCCTATGTCCGCCTGCACGACGGCCGGGCGACAGCGGTACCGCGCGAAGCGCCCCGGTTCTCCCCGTTCGTCCGAACGCAGCCGGACCCGGCAGAGGACCCGGACGCACTGCAGACCGTCCATCCAGGTGATCTTCTTCCCCTCGGCGTGGGACCGGCCGTGATACCGGACCGGGACCTCGAAGGGACGGATCCCCTTCTTCAGCAGGTTCGCGGTCAGCTCGGTGTCCAGCCCGAAGCCCGCCTCCCGCAGCTTCATGTTCCGCAGAGTGGAGACCGGGACGAGCTTCAGGCAGGTGTGCAGGTCGGTGATGTAGGAGTCGAAGAGGAAGTTGGCGACGAAGGTGGTGAGGCGGTTGCCCCAGGCGAACCAGAACGACGGGTAAACCGTGTAATGCCCGAAGACACGGGTGCCGTAGACGTACTGGGAGCGGCCGGTCAGAACCGGATCGAGCAACCGCGGGATGTCGGCGGGCTCGTACTCCAGATCGGCGTCAAACACCAGGGCGAAGGTGCCGGTCGCCAGTTCGGCCCCGGTGAGGACCGCGGCTCCCTTGCCGCGATTACGCCCATGATGGTGGACCCTCAAGCGAGGGTCCACCATCTCGGCCAACAGGTCGCCGGTGGCGTCCGAGCTACCGTCGTTGACGACGACGATCTCCACGTTGCATGGGAAGGGCGTGGTCAGCAGGCGGTTGACGATCGCCTGGACGGTGGCCTCCTCGTTGTACACGGGGACGATGATCGAGAGTTTGATCGGAGCGATTTCGGGATCGTCGACGAAGTCGGGAAGCTGGTTCGTGCTGATATCGGCCGAAGAGTGCATAATGCGGGTCCCCCCGTGGATACACCGGAAGATTCGGAATGTTGCTCGTCGGAGCTCGCCCAGACGAACGGGCGGCAGCGAACCGCCGGGCGTTTTCCTGCTGGCCCGGGGCGCTCGCGGTCGGGACGGCCGTCATCCGCAGGCGGATGACCAGGACCGTCGGGCCGGGTGATGGACCGTGTGCCGGGATCATCGGCGGTGGAGAGGCCGAGCTGGCGAGAGACACCGTGGATCAGGTCATGGTGCCGGCTCCTCCCGCGAGGCGGACGTGAGAGGAACCGAGCAGGTCTCCGGCATCCTTCGCGGTAAGCGCGTCGTCCCGGCGTGGCATCCGACCTGTTCTGCCCCCGTGAGACAGCGCCGTCGTGCGGGAGGCCTCCAGGCGGAAACGTCCCGCGTTGCCGAGTCGGAAGAGCTGGGTCAGGGAGGGCAGGAGGGATGGGTCGGAAACAGTGGACGTCAGTGCGGAGCGCACCCGGTCGAGGTCCGCCACGATCTCGGCGAGTAACGTGGCGATCGGCGAGGCGTTCGCGGACACGATCTCCGACCACAGCTCCGCGTTTGCCCCGGCGATGCGGGTGAAGTCCCACAGGCCCGGCCCGGCGAGGTTGACCACATGGTCGGGCACGCCCGACAGCCGCGCCGCCATCGCGCTGGCAATCAGGTGGGGAACGTGGCTGAGAAGCCCGAGGGCGAGATCGTGCGCGTCCGGCACCATCTCGACCACCGCGCCGCCGCAGGCCGTGCCAATCATTCGGGCATGCAGCAGCGCGCGTTCGGAGGTACTCGGACCGGGGGTCAGCACCCATGGGCGGCTGGTGAACAGATCGCGCTCGGCCCATTCAGGGCCACTGCGTTCCCGCCCGGAGACGGGATGGGCGCCGCAGAAGGAGGACATGTCGGCGCCCATCCGTTCCGCGTCCGCCAACGGCGCGGCTTTCACTGAAGCAGTGTCGCTGAACGTCGAGTGGGCCAGACGCTGCTGCCAGGTAGTCAGTGCGCTGCCCACCTCGCTCGGCGGGACCGCGAGGACGACGTGGTCCACATGGACCACGTCGGTCGCGGGGGCGTTCCGAGCGCCATTCTGCTCGCGCGGCGAGGCACCGCACTGGACCGGCCATGGTTGTCCCGCCCCGCGATGCACGGCCGTCCTCAACCGGTGAGGGTCGCAGTCCTGGAGAAGGACCTCGGTGTCCTGGCGACGCAGCGCCAGACCGATGGAGGTACCGATCAGACCCGTGCCGACAATGAGCACCCGCATCGGGCGGAGTTCGTCGTGAGGAAGCTGCCGAGGCTCGACCGAGTGCCTGAGAACGTTAGGAGACCGGTTTGGCATAGTCACCCCCGACCGATGGATCGAGCTGGCCCGGCCATTGGACGGCGGCCGGGTTCGAACTCACCATACGGATACGGCGAGACCGTACCCAGCCAAAAAATGGTCGACAGCGACAGGAAACAGGCGCATTGAAAAAAGCGGAATACATCTTCCCCCCGCTAGGACGGGGTACGCGCCGCTCTGCCGCCGCAGACCCGCTGTCCTACCTGGTTCCACGTATATACAACGTGGCTTCGAGACTAGTGGTCTCAGATGCCGGGCGGACCCGGCTGCTCATTTCACGTGCTCCGCTCGCTCCGAAATTTCGGCTGGAGTCGATGAGAGCATCCCTGAGGCGTTCAGTCTTAGGTGCGAGTCAACACTCTCCGCGTCCCCCTCTGCGTATCCGGCCTCGTCCCCCCTGAGGCGGTCGACCTTCACTTACCGAGTTCCCGCATACCGATCTCTGTTGGTGCTCCGTAGAGAGCGGAAAACGCAACCCACCAACCTCTCGGCGGTTCGCGCGCGGGGTGGCGGGCATCTACCCCTCCCCGTTCAGTAGTGTAGCAGTGGATATCGATTATCGAGGCCATCCCGGGACTGTTCACGGCAAAGAAGCAGGGTGGCAACTGAATCAAACCTCGGCGGGCTTAGATCACCGCCCCGGCAATGATCCGTGATCTCGTCTGACCCTCTCCTCGGTGGGCTACCGCCTCCATGTTTGTCCGATATACTCCGTATGTCATTGCGATCCTGGGGCTGTCAGATGAATGATCACGGTGTTGCCTGCGGCAGGATGAAGCGTTGATGAACATCTGTCAATAGGTGCAGCGGTTCCCGGAGTAGATCGATCGCAGCCTGGATCCCGGCGGTCGGAATCCGGTCCGGGTAATAGCTGGCGGTCATGTGCAGGACGCCGCCGATCTCGCTGAAGGAGAAGGTCAGCCCGTCCGGCCCGCCGGGTGTGGCCCCGACCAACCAGAACCGGTCGGCCGGCGGGGCGGTCCACGGGACGCCCTGCATTTCGGCGGCCCGACCGACGTAGGTCAGTGACAACACTGCTCTGTTACCGACCGCCTGCGGAACATCGCCGACGGGTTGTCGGACCTGGGCCGCTCGAAGCGTCCCGTCGACCGCGGTGGCCAGAGTCCGACCCGAGGCTAACGTCGCTGTCAGCGTCCGGTGCAGCGCGACCGGTCCTTCGTCGGTGGGCGCGGATAGGTAGACGCTCTTCGCGAGGTTGCCCGGCGCCTTTACCTCCGGGCCCGCGTATCGACGGTTGTCCACCAGCATGTACACCCCGTCATCGACAACCGGCAGCCCAGCCGCGCGGACGGCGAGCCTGGCCGCCGAGCAGACGAGCATCGCGACCGACACGTCGGGTGCGGCGGTGTCCCGCCACCGCCGCAGTCCGCCCAGCGCCTCGGCCGACATCCGCGTCGCGACCACGTTAGGCGCCGGTGTTGCGGCCGGCCAGGACGAGCCGTTCCGATTATCACCTGCCGGCGGCTGCGGGCGTGGAGCCCGCAGACTCGTCAGCGCCCGCGAAGGTCGTCTTCCGTAGTAACGGGCCGCGATCCGCATCAGGCTCCGGGTGGAGTCCGGGGACGGGACAGCCAGCAGGGCCGCGTCCGTCTCGGCGCTGGCCAGTACCTGCTCGACGATGCGGCTCGTGGTGGCGGCGTCCCCGAGTGCATGGCTCGTGACCACCGCGAGCAGATCCCCGCGTGTCAGGAGACGGAAGGGAAGATCGTCGACGCCCTTGCTCAGGGCACGGTTCATCGCGTGGACCGGATCCTCCCCGTCGGGCAGGAGTTCCACGAGCCGGGCGCAGTGCGAGGCTTGCCGTGCCGACGCGACCGGAACGTACCGGAGCCGCCGCCGATCTAGGACACTGACGAGTGGATGGGACGGCTGCTTCTCGGCCAGCCGTAGCATGGCGGCGCGGAGCTGATCGGGCGTGGGGGCGGCGACCGGACCGAACATGCGGATCACGTTGAAGGGAAGCCAGGGCCGGTCGGCGAGCGACACGGACGTCGGAGACGTCGTCGGCCGGAGGAGTCGTCGCAACACTGGTGCGGATCCCTACTTGGCAGGAAGGACAGAGTTGACCAGGCTGAAGTCGGCCGACTTCGCGGCCATTCGGTGAGCCAGCTGGTAGAAGCGGCTCGCTGAACCGAGGTAGAAGCGTTCGTACAGTTCCGATCGCCCCGCCAGCCCCGTGCCCACGAAGTCCCAAGCCAGCCGGAACAGAGCGGTCCGATCGGCGGCAGTCATGCCGTTCGCGCCCTGGTAGTAACGGTCCAGCAGCGGACGCAGCGCGGGATTCTCCAGCTCCGCCTGACACGGCGTGGCGAGCAGGCTGTGGCTGCCGAGCAGTTTGATGATCTCGTTGACCCGGGGGAACCACCGCGGCAGGGTGGGACGCAGTGCCATCAGGGGGGGCTCGTCACAGAACCAGACTCCGGCGCCCCATTCATGGGCGCCCCCCTCGGCCGCAGCCAAGCAGCTGCGGGTCATCTGGAGATAGGTCCAGATCTCGCCGAGCTGCTCCAAGGCCTGCGGTGAGGTGTTGTTGACGGCTTCGGCCATCTTCGTGGCGAGCTCCCAGGCGAACTGGAGCTTCGTCGCCGCTCGGATTGTGGTCTGCTGCATCATGTTCGCCGTCCACCCGGACCTCTGCCCGACCTGGTTGTAGAGGTCGACGTTGCCGTCCAGGAAGACCCGGGACCGGGGGACTTCGACGTCATCGAAGATGACGACGGCGTCCTGCTCGTCGAACCGGCTCGACAGCGGGGCGTCGGTGACCGCTCCTGACGAGGAGTAGCTGTCCCGGCACATGAGTTTCAGGCCCGGGGTCGACAGGGGAATGGCGAAGATCATCGCGTACCGCTCCGTGCCCTCGCTCAGTGGATAGCCCGGGTAAACGAGCATCTCGTCGGCGAAGGGAGCGAGGGTAGCCAGTGCGCGGGCCCCCCGCACGATGATACCCTCGGAGGTGTCGGCCACCTTGTGGACGACGATCTCGCCACCGCCCGCTGCGGTCTCCGGCTGGGAGCGATCAATTGTCGGGTTGACGATGGCGTGGGTCAGTGCCCAGTCGTTGAGCCTGACCTGCCGATGATATTCGACAAGGTTCACTGTCCCCTCGTCGTTCCCGTCCCGGGACCACACGTCCGTCCGCCCGGCGAAGCCCGCGAGCGTGACGTTGACATAGTCGGGGCTGCGTCCCATTAGCCCGAGTGTCCGCTGCGCGATGCACTCGATCGCGATATGCCGACGGGCGAGGTCCGCAGCCGAACGAGGGATCAGATGAGTCACCGGAGTCGGCTCGCCGGTCTCCGGATCGGTGTCCAACAAAAGATCGCTGCTGTCCTGCTGAAGATCGAACAGCCCTGCGAGCATGGTCGCAGCCCCCGCTGTCGCCGGATGTGTTGTAACGTCATCGATACATTGTCCACCGAGCCAGACCTCGCGGCCGTCCAGCAACCCCGCGAGGAACTCTTTGCCCGTACGCGCGCCCATCTTGGTCCCGCCCCCCCCAGATATTCAGACAAGGCCACTCTACATACCGGCGATTAGCCGGCTGCGGGGGGCCTCGGTTTGCCATTTAACTTGCTTGCTTCCGAGCCCCTGCACCTGCCGTCTCCTTCTCGATCTTCCTGGCGACTTGGTGGCGGCTCGTCGCTGGTTGGGGTCTGCCGCTGGGCCTCTCGGGGCCGGGAGTGGGTTTTCGGGCGGAGGTCGTGGAGCATGCCCAGGCGCCGCTCAGGGTACAGGTATGCACCGGGCTCATCAGGTAAACTCGAAACCATCGGCCGCGGCGAAGGTGACCCCACGGTAGCCGTGGGGTGCTGGCCCACTCCGCGTGTGATGAGGATTTCGTTCCGGCGAGCGCCGAACGGCCGGGTGCAGGATAGGTCCGTGCGGCGCCCAGGGGCTGAGCAGAACCGCAGGTAGGGCCCGTGTATCCACCGCCGGGCCACGTATCATGAGTCGGTCACGTCCCGATCTTCCTCCTACAGGATTGGGGCGCGGAGGCTACGGCACTCGGTCCCGGATGTACCGCCGAGAAGGGCAGGTGAGATATGTCACGGCCTTTCGTTCGCCCCTGTCGACTGGCTCTGCCAGCCAGCTTCGAAGGGAGACGGCGGTGCCGTCGGTGGATCGCCCCGGCGGATGGGTCGGGGCGTCGTCCGGCAACAGCACAGCTCCGGTACGATTCCGCGGCGGCGACCGGGCCGGCGAGAACGCGGCCGCGGGACGGGAGTGACGTCGCCGGTGGCAGGCGGTGGCGAGGGGAGTTGAGGATTTCCGGCGTCGGGGGATTCGACAGCGTCGCATCAGCAGGCAGGAACTCGGGGGACCTGATGGATATCGTGCTCGTCACACCGCGCTTCTTTCCGCATCTCGGCGGCATCGAGATTCACATTGCTGAACTCGCCCGGCGGTTCGTCGACGCCGGTCACCGGGTGAGTGTCGTGACGCAGGAGGATGGGCGTCCGCCGGTGGGTCCGCCTGATCCGCCGGGCGTCGTGGTGCGGCGGTTCCGGAGCTTTCTCCCGTTCCGAGGCCAGGGGGTCTCGGTGGAGCTGTGTCAGTACCTGCGGCAGGGCGCATATCGAGGATCGGTAATTCATCTACATAATTACCATGCTCTGGTGACGCCGTTCGCGGCGATGGGCGCTTCGCATCCACTGGTGGTGACTCCCCACTATCTCGGGCGCGGAACCACCCTCGGTACCCGGGCCCTGCACGTCGGGTACCGGGCGCTCGGCCGCCGGCTCATCTCGGCGGCGGACGCCGTCATCTGCGTCTCCCAGGCCGAGGCGGACATGCTTCGCGGCGACCTCCGCATGACGACCCTGCCGACGATCGCGGTGATACCCAACGGGGTCCAGGTGGCCGCGATCCAGGCAGCCGAGCCTGTGTCCCAGGAGGGCAAGCTGTGTCTCATGGCCTGCCGCCTCGAGGGGTACAAACGTCCAGATCTCGCCATCCGCGCGCTGGCGGCCCTCGGTCCGGACGTGCGTCTCGTCATCGCGGGCTCGGGCCCGGAGCGCGGCGCTCTCGAGGAGCTTGCCGGGTCCCTCGCAGTGCGGGACCGGGTGATCCTGCTCGGCAGGATTCCCTCGGAGGAACTCGCGCGCTGGTATCGACGGGCCGAGGTGGTCCTGGCCCTGTCCGATCGTGAGTGCTTCGGGCTCACCGTGGCCGAGGGCATCGCCGCGGGCGCCGCGGTGGTGGCCACCGACATCCCCGCCCACCGCGAGGTGGTCGCGGGAACGGGATATCCCACCTCCGCCCTGATTCCGGTGAACGCCGCGGCCCAGGTGGTCGCGCGCGCCGTGCGGGCCGCCCTGGACGATCCGCCGGCGCCCGTCCGGATGCCGCCTGACTGGGACGCGGTGGCCGCCACCACCCTCGATCTCTACGCCGCCGTGTCCTCGGCGTCGTGAACCCCGCCGCGGCGCGGCGAATCGGCGGTCCTCACCTTGCCCGCGTCGAGGCCGCAGTCCGTTTCGCCGCCAGGACCGTCTCATAGACGTCGATCAGATCCCTGGTGACCTGGGCGGCCTTGAAACGGGGGGATCGTTCCAGGCCGCCGCGGGCGAGATCCCCGCGCAGCTTCGGGTGGGCCAGCAGGCGGTCGAGCGCATCGGCGAGCGCCGAGGCGTCTCCGGGTGGAATCCGCAACCCGGACACACCGTCCTCGACGATGTCACGCAGCCCGCCGATGTCCGACACAACGATCGGGGTACCGCACGCCATCGCCTCGACTGCGACCAACCCGAACGGTTCGGCCCAGCGGGAGGGCACCACGCCGACCGTGGCCGCCCGCCAACTGGCCAGCACCTCCTGATGGGGGACCTTCGAGCGGACAAGGACTCCCGGCCGATCGCCGACGTCCAGATCAGACCGTGGAATGCCGAGCATCACCAGCGGCACCGGGACAGCCAGCCGACGGTGGGCCTCCAGCAGGACGTCGACACCCTTGTGCCGTCCCAATGCGCCGACGAACAGCAGGAAAGGTCCGGTGGGCAGAAAGGCGGGCCTGGGCTGCGTCTCACCGATCCGGCCGACGTCGTCGGAGATGAACGGCGGGATGATCGTCATCCGGTCCCGGATCGCCGGAAGAGCGGCCGACACGGAGTCGCGGACCGCCAGACTGATCGGGAGGAAACGGTCGACGCGGCTGAGCAAGGGGCGGCTGGTTATCAGGCCCAGCGTGAGCGCCACGCCCTTCGCTGAACCATAGGTGGCCGACGCACACGGTACGCAGCGGCGGATGGACGGTCCACCGCAGTGCTCATCGGCCCTGGTCAAGGTCTTGCCGGCGCAGATCAGACCGTATTCGTGCAGATGGACCACCAGGCCGGTGGTCGGCGGCAGGCGAAGCGGAAGGCAGGAATGCACCATCCAGCCGTGGGCGTGGACGATGTCCGGTCGCCAGGAGCCCACGAGGTGCGTCAGGGCCCGGAGGAGGGGCGGATCGGGCACGGTGGGGTGAAAGAAGTGGGACGGATCCGCGGCGAACCGGCGCAGATGCCGGGTGAGCCCGCGCAACCGGTGGATTTCGACGCCGTCGATCCGTTCGTGGGCCGGTGCGCCCGGCAGGTCCAGCGTCGCCACCCGGACCTCGTGGCCGCGTCGGACCAGGGCCCGGGCGATGTCTTGGACGGCGCTCTCAATCCCGCCCAACGCGGGCGGGTAGCCGTCGCTGACCAGCAGCACTCTCATGTCAGACCTCCGCCTTCGCAGGTCTGCCATCGACCCGCCCGTAGAGATGAGGGAAACCGTGGGGATGAGGGAAACGGGATACTCGGGCCACCCCGGGCCGTGCGGCTGGCCTGGGACGGGATCGGATCGTGGTAGCGGTGTCGACTGCCCGGCGCGCCGACACCTGCCCCGCGCCGGTGCCGTCCGCCGGACCGGCCCGGTCCGGCGCCGCGGGAGCGGTAACGCGAGGAGAAGGCGAGGATGGCCAGTGCACCACCCCCTTGCGCGAGTAGCCAGGCCGCCCCGGCACCACTGATCCCCCAGACCGGCAGCAGTGTCCAGGCCAAGACGAGCACCGCGACCAGCATGGCGACGTTGAGCATGATCGCGGCTCGTAGGTCCTTCACCGCGCGCAGAAAGGCGATCGCGAGATTGGTGACCGCGTCCGGCAGGACGGACGCGGTCAGCAGGAGCAGCAGCACCCTGCCCTGTGCGGGGTAGTCCGGACCGAAGATCCGGAGGAAGGTGCTGCCGAACAGGACGAAGGCGACGGACAAGGGTCCCAGGACGACAACCAGGATCCGCACCGACCGGCGCATCGCGGTCGACATCTGTCGACGATCCACACTGGCCTCGACCAGGAACGCCGAGGCCACTGCCGGGCTGATCATGAAGAAGGCGCTGCCGAGCATCCAGGTCGCGTAGAAGTAGGCACCGAGTTCCGGTCCCAGCCGCACGACGACCATCAGTGGCAGCAGGTAGGGGCCGAGTGAGCCGGCGACCGTGATGACATGGTTGCCGACAAGCGCCCGGGCCAGGGTCCTGACCTCGGCGAGCACGCCGGCGGATCGTGGATGCAACGCGCGGCCGGCGCGCAGTAGCAGGCCGGCCGCAATGAGTGTGGACAGGCACATGGCGGCGACCCAACCGGTCAGGACACGTGTCGTCGCGGCGAGACCGGTGACCGGAATGAACAGGAACCCCGTCTTGGCTATGTTGAACACGAGGGTCCGGATCATCTGCACGGGGCTGCGGTGTTCGCTGAGGGCCACGGCGTCGAGCAGCGAACCCAGTCCGGTCGCCACCGTGCCCACGACGAAGGCGGACCCCAGGGAGACCGAGCCCAGGTCGGCCAGATCCGCCGAGAAACGCGGCGCGACCAGCACCACGCCGATGCCCACGACGCCGGAGATCACGGTGGTGACGAGTGTCGCGGCCAGCAGGGTCCGGCTCCAGGAAGCGTCGTCGCGGCGCGTCGGCAGAATCGTGATCAGGCCCGTGCCGAATCCGGAGCAGGCGAGCACCGCTCCGGCTGTCATGACGTTGGTGATCGCGCCGACGAGTCCCGTTGTGGCCGTCGATTCGGTGCGCGCCAAGACCAGCCAGAACAGATAGCCGACGAGCGCCCCGCCTGCGGTGCTGCCCGCGACGAACAGGGTGGCTGACGTCATCCGCCGGCCGCTCTGCCGCGCGTCGCCGATCAGCGACGCGGCGGGCAGGTACCTCAGGAGGGCGGTCGGCTCGTCGTCTGCGATGCGGCCGGTGCCTGCGCCGTGGTCTGGACGTAGAGGATGAGCTCGCGGTCCGGCTGCGAGGGCATCCGCATCCGCAGTTCCACTCGATAGGTACCCGGCGCGGTCGGCGCGACGAACGTCGTGGAGCCGGTCAACGCCGTCGGCGTTACGGCCGTGATAGCCGTCGTGGAGGCTGTCGGCCGGCCACCGACGAGAACCTCCGGGCTGGTGCGTACCAGGTTTCGGCTGGACACCGAGTATTTCCACGAGAGCGCAACCGTCCTGGCCGGGGGGCCATCGAGGACACCGGGTATAAGGGCCGACGGGCCGTCGAGGGCGAAGTTCGTGTACGTGTCGTTCCTGGCCGGCTGCATGGCGAGGGCGACGAGCACCGACGCCACCACACAGCCGGCGAGGACGATCGTGCCGGCCACCGTGGCCGCCGCGTGGCGACGACTGAGGAGCGGGATGGTTGTCGTGGCCGAGGACGGTGTCCGCACCAGCGCGCACCCGAGGGCGACGATGACGATTCCAGCGTGGATGAGGACGAGAGTGCCCCGGTTGAGCCCGCCTCCAGTGAGGTTGGCGGCCAGTGCAGCGCCGAGTAGCGAGACGATTCCGGCGAGCGGGTAGAGGAAGCGCAGGACTGGAGTGGGAATCATCTCGTCTAGCCGCGACGCCGTCCCGGGCGGCGCGACCGCGGTCGTCAGCAGGAAGCCGGCGCCGCCGATGATGAGCACCAGCCCGACCAGGCGTGGCGCGGCTCCCGGCGCGGCGAGGCAGAGCAGGTAACCGATGGCGACGGCGGCGCCAGCGAGCCCCTCGACCGTGCGGACGCCGAGGTTGGGTCCCGGCCGGGTGTAGGTCGTGGCTGTCACCCGTTTACCCCCGTGGTGAGGCGTTGCCCGAAAGCCGCATAGTCGATGCGGTAGATCGCGAAATTGTCGCTGGAGAAGATCTTTGTCGACCAGGGGGACTGGTTGAACCGTTCGAGTACCGCCGGCTTCACCGGGAGCTCGATAGGCGGTTCGCTGTTATTGAGCAGCGACACGCCGAACGGGGCCTCGCGGGCCATGTTCAGGTCAATGAAGAAGTAGTAGTAGTCGCTGGATGACAACTGATTCCGAAGTGTGACGGGTGGGTCATCGGCGGATTCGAAGATCTGCCAGACCGGGAAACCTGACGACGGCACGGCAGGTACCGCTCCGCCGTAGGCGACGAGCGGTTCTAGAGCGTACCGGTCCACGACGACTCGGACGGGTCCGAGATGCTCACCGAACCATTCCGAGGCGGTCCTCGTCTCGAGGTTCTGGGCGCGCGACTCCGACCCGAACCGGTAAGGCCCCGGAAAACGATAGGGATCGTTCAGCCCGCCGCCGACGTTGCCGATCAGAACCACGACGAAAGCCGGGAGGACGATCGCCGTGGGCGGCACCCGAACCAGGGTCAGCGGACGGAGGGTGCGCCGTGGACCGGTCTGCCGTTCGGGGTCGAGTAGCCGGATCGTCGCCAGGGCAAGCAGGACCGCCAGCCCGGCGTAGGTAAAGGCCCACGAGCGGCGGGCTCCCTCCGCCCCACTCGGGGTGAGGACGAAGGGCACCGATGGGAAGTAGATCAGGCCGAAGAGAACGACTCCGAAGAAGGCCGCCGCGAAATGCCGCCGCGTCCGCCACAGCTGGACGCAGCCCAGCACGGAGAATCCAAAGATCACCAGTGGGGCGGCAGCCGTCAGCAGGCGCTCGTAGACCGGCTGGGCGGTCACCGCGAGAACAGCGCGGCGACTCTGGGCACTGCCTGAATCCGAGCCGAACAGCTGCTGGGTCGCGTTGCCCGCGTAGGGCGAGAGGTACGGGACCGTGCCGGGCGCGACGAAAACCACCCAGAGTGTCGCGGTCGTGGCGAGCGCGCCGAGGAGCACCCACCACTGCCCGATCGGTTCCTGGCTGGGCCGGCCGCGCCATCGCAGCCGCAGCACGGTGGTCACCAGCGCCATCAGTAGAAGGAAGCAGATGAGAATCAGCGTGGTCAGGTGGTGGGTCACCACGCAGCAGGAGGCTGCCACGATCGCGAGACCGGTCAGGTGGCGCCGTGGCGTCGGCGTCGCCGCCCGGCTCGCGGTGAAGGCCAGGGCAAGCGCCCAGAGAAAGAACGAGATACCCACGCTCTCGTACGCGAACTGAGTGTCGAAGTACATGTAACTGGAGTTGGTCATGTAGACCAGAGCCCCGATTCCCCCGGCCCGGGCGCTGCCGAGGAGGGTGGACACCAGCTGCATGACCGCGACGGCGGCGAGCACATGCATGCTGAACATCAGCAGTTCCGCGCAGTGCCAGATGCTCAGCCCCGTCAGGCGCACGAGGATGGTAGTCAGCGCGTGGGTCCCCGGAAAGTACTCGATGATGGGGATGACGCCGTTTGGCTGGAACAGGTGACCGGTTCTCAGGATGTCGTAGGTCTCCCGCCAGTGCGCGAACTCGTCGTGGTAGACCGGCTCCGAGGGGTTGCGCAGGAACTTGGGGAAGAAGGTGAACGCGGCGAAGACCAGCACCGCATGCAGGCGGTCGCCGAAGCTCGCGCGTCCCGAACCCAGAACGAGGGCCACTGGAACCGCGACGATCAGGACACCGACCCAGAAGAGCGTGTAGTAGCGGATCGGAGCTCCGCCCGTGGCGGCCGTCCGGAAGGACAGACCGACGATCAGGACGCCGGCCGCCACGGACAGCCAGAGCTGTCTGCGGCTTGGCGAGTGAAGGCTCAGCCGATTTCTTCTCGGCTTCACGATGACGGCTCGGTCCAGGACGACCGTCTCGTCGGGGTCGGCCATCTCTGCCCTCGGATCAGCCTTCATGCAGATCACCTGAGCGGGTCGATGTTTTCCTGCTCCGGATGATTCGTGAGCTGATTCGTGTGTTCAACGTTCTCTGCGTCGTCCGGCCGGAGCCGTTCGCAGCGGCGTCGGCCGGGGTGGTCCGATCCGTGGTGGCCAGCCGGGTGCCCCGATCCGACGAGGGCACCAGCGCGTCGTAGAGTTCCCGGTAGGCCGCGCGCGTGGTATCCCAGGTGTGTTCGGTCGCGAACCGCTCCGCGCGCCTCTCGGGGAGCTTCCGGATCGCCGCCGCGAGCTTGTCGAGGTCGTGGGGCGGAACGAGGGTGGCGCCCTTGTAGTCGCGCGCGGCCTCGGCGAGCCCGCCGACCTCGTAGAGGATCACGTGTAGGCCGTGGCTCATCGCGATGTGCAGGGGACCGCTCGAGCTGCCGCGCCGGTAGGGCAGCACGAGTGCGTCGGCGGCGGCGAAGAACCGTGCGGCCTCGCCGTCGTCCACGTACCGGTTCACGAAGGTGATGCGGTCCCGGTGAGGACTCTCGGCAATGAGCCTGCTCGGCAGGTCCCAGTCCTCCCAGGTCTCGCCGACGACGGTCAGCGTGTATTTTTCAGCCTCCACCCGGTCGAGGCTGTTGAAGACCATCACCAGGTCCTCGAGTCCCTTGTACGGTCGGATCAGCCCGAAGAAGAGCAGTCGGGTCGGCTTCACGAGCGGCTGGGCCGCCCCGTGGACGTCGATGGGATCGTCGGACATCGTGCTGTCGACGGTGAGGAGTTGGTCGTAAGGCCCGTGCGGGGCCCGCTCGACTCTGAGGTGTCCGAGGTCAAGGACGGAAGCTAGTTGATCCGCGTCGTGCTGGTTGTGGACCAGCGCGCCACCGGCCAGCCGCACCAGGACCGGGAGTAGGCGTTGGGAGTAGATGCGGGCTGGTGCGAAACGCATCTCGCCCGGATCTTGCACCTCATGAAACTCGATCACCATGGGGATCCGGCGGAGACGGGCGATCAGGGCCAGCGCGAGGTAGGTGTGCAGGACCGCGGCGGTCCACCACTGGAGAACGAGAAGCCGCGGGCGTCGTTGGACGAGGAAGACGGCGGCCCGGGCCAGTGATGGCGCCCAATACCAGTCGATCCCGTCGAGGACTGTCACCTTCTTGTCGTAGGACAGACTGGTCAGCTTGGCGCCGACCCGTCGATGGCCGGGATACAGCCGTTCCGGCAGAAGCCGACGGATCAGGATGACGTTCATCTCGAACTCTTCGGCCAGTGCATTGCTGAGCCGGCATGAATAGACGCTCAACCCACTGAGAAAACGAAACCCCGGCCCGACGACGCATATGCTTCCGCTGGTTCCGGTCTTCTTCGCTCCGTCGGGACTGCCGATATTCACTCTGTCCTCGCTTCTCGTCCGCGGCGCGGCAGAACTCGGTTGCGGCGGTGGCAGACTCGGTCCCGTGCCGTCGGGCTGTCGCTGGGGGCTGTCATCTGGGATGCGGATGCCTGGTGGAGAGCTGGAGAACCGATCCGCCCGCGGGGAGAGGATCTGGAACGACGCGCTTGGCGCTCGGCATCCTCGGACCTGCCTGAGCGGATCTGTCTGAGGGGACCTACAGGGCGGTCCCCAGCGGATGTCGATGATTCCATGCTTGGCGCCGTCTCGACCCCGTCGCTTCTCCAAGGATTATGTGAAGAAAACATGTCGGCATCCACCCCCGCATCAGGCGTTCGCGACGCGACCCATCTGACATCCGCCGTCCGATCGAGTGGCGAAATACGTTCGGCGCCCCCCCGCGGCATGCGCGTCGTTATTTTGTGGATCTCACCCGCTGAGTATCGATGTTGGAAGTCGACTTCTCCTCGATATCATTAATTTTCCTCGGTGTCACGGTCATCTGCCATTGAAGTGGGCCACGCCACATCGCGGGGAGCAAAGTGGCGAAGCGCTTTCGGTCCCGATGCGCGCGGGGAACCTCCGATCGGAGGTCCCCGGCGTCGGTGGTGCGGTCGAAAAGTACGAGCCGTCATTCCGGGAGGCGGTCCACCGGAAAAATCGGTGTCCCCGGTCGTGGGAACGAAACGGCGGGCGCTGGAGCGCCGTCACGTGGACCTCGGGATTGCGGGATTTCCGGGCGCCGTGGGAGCCGACCAAAATACCGTCACCCGTTGCCCGGGATGCACGACGGGTGGCCGGACCGGAGCTCATCTCTCGGTGAACGGCCGGACAAACGGCTAACGATCTCGAGGGGAAACGGAGAAGAAGTATGTGCTCACGCGCGGTCCACCTGGCGACGACCGGGCGACCGGCGCGGCCGAGAGCCGGCGGTCGCCGGCCGCGCCGGACAGGGAAGAACCGGTATGCCGCCGCGACGGACCGTGCAGGTGGATCCGCCCGCCGGTGGGCGCGAAAAAATACGATGTGGCATGGTCACTTGAAACGTCCCCCCAACGAAAGTCCCGTTCCGGCTGACCCGCACCTGAGAGCACGAACGGGTCTTCAGCGCGGATCGGAGATTCTCCGCGAATCCTAACAGCAACTGCGCAGACACCTCTCCGGGTGGCAGGGACTCCTCAAAGTCGCGTGACCGTGCGTGATGGTTCTTGAGGGAGTGGCTGGCTGTTGGGGACGGTGCCGGGGTGGTGG
>NZ_CDWWEW010000009.1:3667-35386 GCF_977966315.1 Frankia sp. CeRuru1 | reverse complement strand
GGACGACGTACGCCTCCTTACCTTTCTTCTTGCCCAGCCACCAGGAGCGGACCAGGGGCATCTCGATGCCGCAGGCGGGGTTGGGGCAGGTGACGGTACGGGCCCAGATCCAGGCGATGACCGTGGCCTTGGTGCCGCCGGGGAGGGGGGCCTCGGGGTAGAGGTGGCCGATGCGCTTCTCGGCCTCCTCGCGCATCCAGGCACCGTAGGCACGCACGTCGGCGGCCAGACCCTCGGCGCCCTTCCAGGCGCGGATCTCGGAGTCGGACAGGCCGGGGTAGACGGGGGGCTGGTCGCGGAACTTCGGGGGGATCTCGATGAGCGCCTTGTTGATGAGGACGGCGACAGGATTGAGGTCGGAGGCGTGGGCCTCCAGGCCGAGCCGCTGGGCCTCCAGGGGGATGGTGCCGCCGCCGGCGAAGGGGTCCAGGATCGGCGGCGGGTTGCCGTTCGTGGACTTCAGGATCTCCTCGTGGGCCTCCCTCAGGAGCTTCTCGTCTCGGGTGTTCTCCCAGACGACGAGTCGCTTGATGAGGTGGTGCAGACGATCCCGCTCCTTGCGTTGCAGTTCCTCGGTGGGGAACTCCTCGGGCCGCGCACTCGGGTCGTCGACGAGCTGGGCGAAGAGGACCGCTCGGGCCGCCGCGAGCGGGCGCCGTGCCCACCACAGGTGCAGCGTGGAGGGGTGTCCGTGCCGGATGGACTTCTCGCGGGCCGACTCCCGGTTGATCGCCTCCAGCGGAAGCGCCACCTCGATCAGCTTCCGCGTCCGCACCACGAACCCGCCCCTCTACGCTCCCGACCCGGGTGGCCACCCAGCGTCGTAACTGAACATAGCGGCGGGTCCCTACACGTTCAGGGCAAACGGGTGCAGCGGTGTTAGAACGGCGTCCTTCCCTTGGCCCACGTCCTGGTCCAGTTGCCACGGAGGCCGGTGGCGTCGAAGTCGCCGAGATCGGTGGTGGCGAAGGGGTCGGCGAGGTAGCGGACCTCGTCGTACTGCGCCCCGCGTGGGTCGACGCGGACGAGGGCGAGCCGGTAGCGCGGAACGGCGTTCTTGCCGGTCATCAGCTCGTTGTGGGTGACGAAGAAGTCGGTGGCGCCGTCGACGCGGGCCTTGACCTCGATGCGGTAGGTATCGCCGTTGGTGTCGGTCGACAGGATGTCGAAGCCGGGGTTGTTGAACGCCTGCTCGACGGGCTGGCGGCCGAGTTCTCGCTCGCGCGCCAGGACCAGGTCGACGCCGCGGCGCTCGACCTCCTTGGTCTCCTTGGCGTGCATCGGCGCGGACGGCGGCAGTTCGTCTTCGAACAGGCTGACGGGCAGCACGAGGGCGGCGGTGACGAGGCGGGGTGGCTTGGTGGACATGAGCTGCTGCTGGTCGAGCAGCTCCAGGCGCTTGCGGAGCCGGCTGTCGAGCTCGACCGCCTTGCGGTTGAGGCTCTCCGACGACTCCTTGGGCTTCTCGCCCTTCTGCTCATTCTCCGAGGTGATCGCCGCCTCGAACAGCAGGCGCTCGCTCTCTGCGGTAAGTCGCTTCGTGACCAGGTCACGGGCTTTCGTCAACTCCGCCAGCCGGCGGGGCTGGACCTCGGCGAGGTACTCGGGGAGCCGGTTGGCGATGATCCAGCTCGTGGCTTTGTCCTCGGCCTCGGCAAGCCACGGAAGGGCACGTGCGGCGTCGGTCGCCGGGCTGGCGGGAGCGGCGACGCAGTCCAGGTACGGCGCAGGACCAGCGGGGCTGACGGTGCCGTAGCTGTCGACATAGGCGTAGCCGAAACGGCGCGCGACAGACTCTCCGGTGGCATCGGCGACCTCCTCGACGACGCCCACGAGCAGGTGTGGCTCTTCGAGGGTCGAGGAGACGAGCACGGTGCCCTGGTTCAGCGCGCCGCCGAACTGCCGGACAGTCTCGTCCATGACCGCGTCGTGGAGCGGGTGGCCGGGCGCGAGCAGGTCAGCCCGAGCGAGTCCGTCGGGCTGGACGTGGGCAAGGTCGAAGGTGGCGCGGTCGTACCTCGTCGCGATCGGCCCCTTGCCGGCCGAGCGAAGATGCTGGGGCACGTTCGCGATCTCGTAGCGCCCCCGCTCACGCCTGGCGATCCGGCCACCGAGACGGGTGAAGGCCGCCTTGAACGCCAGCTCGACGTAGTGCGGCTGGAGCCTCTTGGCCCGGGCCTCATCCATCGCTGCGCGGAGCCGCTGGAGGTCGGCCTCGGCGAGGTGCTCTGAGGCGAGCGCCCGCTCGTCGAGCAGGTCCTTGAGGCCATCGCCGACGCTGGCGTCGATGACCTCGTGCATCTTCGCCTTCACGTCGGGGCGCTCGCCGTACTGGATGGCGTCGAGCAGGAGGTCGCGCAGCGGGGTCTCGGTGAAGGCTTCACCGAGGACGTCGAAGACCTTGCCGCCGTAATCCTGGCGCATCTGGTCGAGCTTGGCCAGTAAACGGGTGAAGACTTCACCCTCCCGCGTATTGGAGGCCACGAGGTTCCACAGTCGGCAGATCTTGTCCTGGCCGATGCGGTGGATGCGGCCGAAGCGCTGCTCGAGGCGGTTGGGATTCCACGGCAGGTCGTAGTTGACCATCAGATGGGCAGCCTGGAGGTTGAGGCCCTCCCCGGCCGCGTCGGTCGCCAGGAGGATCTGGACGTCGCGGTTCTTGGTGAATTCCTCGGTGATCTGGCGACGCTCGCCGCGGCGGACGCCGCCGTGGATCGCCCTGACCGCGTCGGGCTTGCCGAGCAGCGAGCCGATCCTGGCCCGGAGGTAGTCGAGGGTATCGCGGTGCTCGGTGAAGATGATGAGCTTGCGCGGCCAACCGTTGGCGTCGGCGGTCAGCACCTCGTCCTGGAGGATGTTCGACAGCTCGGTCCACTTGCGGTCGGTGCCGGCGTCGCGGACGAGCTTGGCGGTCTTCACCAGCTCGGCCAGCTCGATCAGCTCGGCGTTGAGTTCCTCGACGGTCTGCGCTGCGGTGGCGGCGTCGAGCAGGTCCTCCTCCAGCTCCTCGATCTCCTCGGCGTTGTACCCGTCCTCGTCGATCTCGCCCAGGTCGACGGTCGGCTCGGACTCGCGGTAGGTGCCGTTGAGGATCTCCTGCCGTTTGCGCTCCAGGCGCTCGGAACGGCGGACGAGGCTCTTGTAGATCGCCTCCGGGCTGGAGGCGAGTCTCCGCTGGAGAACGGTGAGCGCGAAGCCGACGGTGTTCTTGCGCTTGCCGCCGAGCCGGTCGGCCCGGTTCATCCCCTCGCGGACGTAGTGGGTGACGTCCGCGTAGAGGGCGTACTCCAACGCGGTCAGCTCGTAGGGAACGGTCTCGGCGACACGTTCGGGGAAGAGGTTCTTGCCCTCGAAGGTAAGCAGCTCCTCCTTGACCAGGCGGCGCATGATCCCGCTGGTGTCCGTGGTCTTCTTCTGCCGGCCCTCGAACCGGTCCCTGTCGAGCAGGGTGAGGAAGAGCTGGAAGTCCTCCTCCTTGCCCGAGTGCGGGGTCGCGGTCATCAGCAGCAGGTGGCGGGTGATCTCGCCGAGGAGCTCCCCGAGCTGGAAGCGCTTGGTCTTCTCCAACTTGCCGCCGAAGTAGTGGGCGCCCATGCGGTGAGCCTCGTCGACGACGATCAGATCCCACTCGGTCTCCCTGAGCTGGGCCCGGAGCTGCTCGTTGCGGGAGAGCTGATCCATTCGTGCGATGAGGAGCGGGTTGGTCTCGAAGACGTTGAGGTTGACCTGGGAGTCGATGAGCTGGTTGGTCAGCAGATCGAAGCGGAGGCCGAACTTGAAGAAGAGCTCGTCCTGCCACTGCTCCACGAGCCCGCCGGGCGCGACGATGAGGCACTGCTTCACGTCGTCGCGCAGCAGCAGCTCCTTGATATAGAGCCCAGCCATGATCGTCTTGCCGGCGCCGGGGTCGTCGGCGAGCAGGAAGCGCAGCGGGGTGCGCGGGAGCAGCTCGCCGTACACCGCGCGGATCTGGTGCGGAAGGGGCTGCACGTCACTGGTGGCGACGGCGAGCATCGGGTCGAAGAGCCCGGCCAGCGAGATGCGCTGCGCCTCGGCCACGAGCTTGAAGTCGCTGGCGTTGGCATCGAAGGCGCGGCTGCCGGTCTGGGCGACGCTGAGCTTGTCCTGGTCCTTGCGGAACACGACCTGCTGGCCGAGGCCGCCGGCGGTGGTCTTGTAGGTCAGTTCGAGCGCGTCGGAACCGTGCCATTGCGCGGCAATGACCGTGATGACCTCGGCGGGGATGAGCCCGTCGACGCGCAGCCCTGGCTTGAGTCCCTCCAGCAGCACGACCGACCTCCCGATAGACAGCCGACTAACGCTACTGGAACGGTCCGACAGTCCGATGCGCGGCACCCGGATCCCGACCACCGACGCGCTGGCGGACCGGTGTGGGCTGCGCCCGCACCCCCGGCGGCCACGCCAGGCGCCAGCGGCGAGCGGTCAGGCCGAGGAGCCGCTCCGCGGCCAGCACACTCCCGACAGCCGGTAGCTCGACCACACGATCGCACGGCTGCTGTCGATGGCCGTGAGATCGGTCCGCCACGAGGGGCGTACCTGATCGAGGATGTCCTGGCTGCGGAGGTCGTCGATGCCGTTCCGCAGCCCCGCGACAGCCTTGCTGTGGGCATCGGTGATGTCGCTTCCGGAACTGAGGTAACGGTGGAACGTGACACCGTAGACGAGCGCCGCGACGTCATCGATCTCCCAGAGAGTGCTGACAACGGCGCGTGCGCCACGGGCCAGGAAAGCGCTGTCGAGGCCGCGCCACGCCTGAGTCGCCTGCCCGGCCACCGGGTGACGCGCCGTCTCGCAGGCGGACAGGACGACCAGTGACGTCTTCGTCAGAGGCGGACCGGCATGGACGCGAGCAGCGGAGAGCAGCGACTGACCTCGGGTGCCGCCGGCCAGCCACAGGCCGCTGGCAAGTGCATCGGGACGGGACCAGCCGTGTGCGGCGATGTGCGCGACGTGGGCATCCGCGACCGCGTCGAGTACCGTGGCGGGCCGGGCTGAGGATCCCTCCAGCAGCCGGGCTTCGGGCGCGATCATGGAAAGTGCGCGTGCCTCTTGGCCCGGGCCGTCGAGAACCTCTACTCCGAGATCCACCGGGGCGTCGGCCCCGCTCGCGGCCACCACGAGATCAAGATCGTGTGGACCCTCCTGCCTCGCCGCGAGGGCCCGGATAACAGCAGCGCTCGGCGCATAGCTGACTCGGTAGAGATCGTCGAGCGTGCCCCCGCCAATCCGGCAGGCATGGATCGGTATCGGTTCCAGAAGGCGGCTGGGCGAGAGCACCAGGTGGTGGATTTCGTTGCCCACCGCCTCGACGAGCGGAGAGATCAGTTCATCGGCCACCCAGTCGAGGACGGCGTCGAGGACTGCTGCTCGCTTCTCCAAGGACGCCTCCTTCTGCTGATCCAGCCAGAGTCCGCAGACGTTCCGGAGCCGAGCCACGCCGACCTGCCCGAGGCCGACCTTCCTCACCTGCGGCTCTTCCCTGTCATGAACAGTGACCAGGCAGGTGAGGTCGTCGCCGATCTCGGCGAGATGAACGAAGGCCCGGCCTGGCCCAACGACGCCGGCAGTGAGATCGGCAAGGTTGTGGCCGCGCTGCCCGCCGTGCGCCTCCTGTCGGCGTCGCCGGTAGATGGTTCGCGCGCGTGCCACATCCGAAAGAATCACGGCGTCGCTATGGCCGTCCGTCTCGACGGCGACCCTTTTCTCCTCTGCGGCTGCCAGAACACTGCGAGCCTCCTGGACGGCGCGCATCTGGTGTTCGTTCTCAGTCGAAAGATCGAGATCGAAAAGGATCTCCTCCGACTTGGCGCGATCTGCACCGATGAACATGAAGGGCACCGGGTCAGGTGCGAGAGAAAGAGAGAACAGCGGCGAGACGTCGGGATCGCTTTCCTCGACGCGCAGCAGTGTTTCGTCAACCTGGTCGAGGAGCGGCCGCAGCGCTTCACCAGGAAGCCTGATAAGCGCCCCCGCCAGATGCACCAGTTCCCGTTCGTCACGTAGCCGATAATAATCGAGCCGTACGCCGACGAGGGAAGCAACGAGAAGCTGGACCGCGCCGTACGGCTCATCCAGATGGTAATAGAAGGGTGCGAGCATCGCGTTTTGCCACTCACCGCGTCCGACTGCTATGTAGATAACGACGCGCCCATCCGCGCTATCCACGGTTATCCCGGCAAATCCGTCGCTAAGCAGGGTGGCCTCGGCTTCCTCCTCGTCGCTTTCAAGAACCACGCCCCAGAATTCGATCGGACCAGCCGCTCGCCTCAGAACGCGGGCCCCGAGGTCGAAGACCTCCGTGGCGACCCAGCCGGGAACCGTGGAAGGCGCCCCTGTCACCGTGCTGTCGGGGACGCTGTCCCGCGCCTGGTAGAGCCAGTGGTAGGTGTGGAGGTGCGCGTCGAGCCAGCGCCGACGGCGCAACGATCTTGAATCCTGGCTACGCAGGAGCGTCTGCTCGGGTTCGGTCAGGTCGGCCAGCCACCGCCGGCAGCGACGCCACGTCTCGGCTGCGATCGACCTCGCCTCGGCCAGTTGTTGCGGGCCGACCTCGACGAGGTCGGCGTTCGACCCCTCATCGGGCCAGGTGCTGAGCAGCTGGTGCAGTGCACCCCACATCACCAGGGACGTCTGACCTTCCACAAGCCACTCGTCCGCTTCCCGGTCACGCTCGCCGAGCTGCCAGTCGCCCGAGCGCGCTGTTCGGCCATCGCCAAGAAGCGAGTTCTCACGCGCCTTCACCGAATGCCGCAGCAGCTCCGGACGACGGGCAAGGCAGGCGAGGAACGCTAGGCCGCCCACCTGCCCACCTGGCGCATCGATCTCCATCTGGGGCGGGCTGACAGGGTGCGGAATCGGGTCCCATGGTTCCGCCACCATGGCTGCGATGACGCGCTCGTCGGTCAGCCCGAAGACCATGCGAAGGTGCCGCCGGGCCTCCTCCGCTCCGCGCTCGAACGCGATCCGCGGAGCGAGATAGAACAACATCGCTCCCAGCAGCTGGTCTGGGCTCCACCAGTCGGCGATCGGAAGTCCCCGCTTGCCCCACTCCACCCGGACCTGGCGGACCAGGTTCGCCGTCTCCGCCTGCCCGAGGTCCCCAAGAGCCCCGGATGCCACTAGACGCTCCACAATCTGCGAGGTGGTCATGGCGATGCTCGCGCTCCGGCAGATCCACGCCACCACGGCAGCCGCTCCCAGAAGTGGCCGATGACGCACCGGCACATACGCGTGGCTCACGCCTGCCGACGAGCCGGCCAGCTGAAGCACGTCTCGGCAGAGAAGGTCGAACCAGCGGCGACGGGCGAAACTCACCACTCACACTCCCCGTCCCCCGCCTCGACGGCAGGAGTATCTACTCTCCGCAGAGCTTTCACATCGGGCCATCCCACGGCGTTGTACGCTGTCAGGCGCAGAAGAGCCAGCGCGGCGGAACCATCGAGGGCAGAGTCCAGGTATGTCAGCCACCGACGCTCCCCCGCCATCGCCACCCAGCCCCGATTCACCAGCCTCTGGTCGAAACCCGGGGCCACGATGGTCCGGGCCCGGTGACTTCGGCCAGCCAGCCGCCTTCGACACCAAGGTCGGTGTCGCCGCGCCGCTACTCGCTGGGTTCTCCCTGACCCTCCTCGGCGTCATCGCGCAGGCACCCACATCGCTTCGGTGGCCAGGCGCGGCGATGCTGGCCATGGTAGTAGCTGGTGTGGCCTTCGTCGCGTGCGTGCAGTTCGGCTTCCACGGACGCGCCGTGCTCTACAGCAAGCAGGACGTGGAAGCCTGGGGCCGCATCTCGGATCTCGATCCCGACGTCGACGAGCATGCACGCGCTCAGGTCCAACGGGCCGACATGGAAACCTGGCCACGATGGTACCGGCGTTGCCAGCGCACCTACAACGCCGGCATTGTTTTGCTCGCCGTAGGCGTTGCCATTATCATGACACCGCCAGCTTCCTATTCCGCAGGCACGCCGCTGTCCGGCGCAGAGACGGGATGGCGGTGGGCCGGGTTCGGAGTGGCAATATTGGCCGCACTCGCCGAACTGACTGTCATCCTGCGGGACGAACACGCTAACCGGGCGCTACGGAACCGTACATCGGCCACGTGAGGTGAGAATTAATGTCCACAAGAGGCATGCCGAGTCTGCCACCACAATGCAAGCACAGCATTCCAGCGAACAAGTGCCCAATCTGCAATGGTTCCGGCAGCGACGACCGTAGGAATGCCGAGGGCCGACCCGGCGAGTCGGAGGAGAACCCGCCTCCAGGTGAACGGGGCCAGTAGAAGCACTCCGGGTCCGAACACAACATCCGCAGCAGGCAGGCGCGGGACCCCACGACAGGACCGGTTGCCGGCAGTCTTCGTGGCACTCCCCTTCAGGGGTGACCTACAGGTTCAGGTTCGCATTGGTGCTGGCTGGGTGCACAAAGCCCCCTCCGACCGGCGGACCAGCCCAAACCCGACACGCACTCCCAGGGAATTACATGATCGGAGTGAGGAATTACGTGACCGTCAGCCCCTCACGGCTGGGGAATTTCGTGATCGTCCACATCAAGAAAATGACGCAGCTCCCACCGGTTATTTTGCGACGATCCAGCCGTGGCGTCACCCTGTAGAAGCGAGTAACGCAGACCGATGCCCACCGGAGACATCGGCAAGCGCTGAGGGGAGATCGCTCAATGTCGGCACAGATACTCACGCTGGATGGCGAACGGCAGACGCTCTCGGACGAGACGGTCGAGGAGATCCGCACGATCTTCCGCGGGCAGGTTCTGACGTCGGACGACCTGGGGTATAACGACATCCGGGTCGTCCAGAACGCCATGCTCGACCGCAGACCTGGTCTGATCATCCGATGCACCGGGACCGCCGACGTCGTCGACGCCGTCAGCCTCGCCCACAGGCGGGATCTACTCGTCGCTGTCCGCGGCGGCGGCCACAGCATCGCCGGGACCTGCACGGCCGACGACAGTTTGATGATCGATCTGTCGATGATGCGGGGTGTCTGGGTCGACCCGGATCAGCGACGTGTGCGAGTGGCGGGTGGTGCGACCTGGGGCGACGTCGACCGTGAGACGCAGCTGTATGGGCTCGCGGTACCTGGCGGGGTCGTGTCAACCACGGGCGTCGCGGGTCTGACACTCGGTGGCGGAATCGGCTGGCTCCACCGCAAATACGGTCTGGCCTGTGATGCGCTGCGCGCCGCCGAGGTCGTGACAGCCAGCGGCAAGATCATACGGTGCGACGGGACCGAACATGAGGACCTGTTCTGGGCGTTGCGTGGCGGGGGCGGCAACTTCGGTGTGGTGGTGTCCTTCGAGTTCGAGGCCTATCCGTTGGGCCCGATGGTCTGGAACAGCATGATCGTCCACCCGATCGACGCCGTTACCGAGGTGCTTCCCCGCTGGCAGGACTGGACGTCCACCGTCCCTGACGAGGTCACCAGCCGTGCCCTCCTGTGGTCGCTGCCGGATGCACCGACGCTCCCGCCCGCCGTGCACAACCGCGACGTGCTCATCACGGCCGCCCTGTATGCCGGCGCCCCGGACGAGGGTCAGCGAGCGTGCCGGGCGCTTTCCGAGTTTGGCACGCCGCTTGCCGACATGAGCCAGGCCCTGTCGTACCGGACAGCGCAATCCTCCCTCGATCCCTTCTTCCCCAAGGGCGGACTCCAGAGCTACTGGAAGTCCGTCTACCTGGACAGACTCGATGAGGACGCGACCACGTTCGTGGCGCGCATCAGCCACGACCGCCCGCACCCGACGACGATGGTGCACCTGCCTCTCCTGGGAGGCGCCATGTCACGTGTAGGGACAACCGAAACCGCGTTCGGTGACCGCAGCGCTCGGTACCTGCTGAGCATCGACGGAAACTGGCTGGACCCCGCCGAAGACGACGCAAACATCCGCTGGGTGCGCAATGCCTACGGCGAGGCCGTCAGGCTTCGGTCCGCATCGGGCACTTACCTCAACTTCGGCGGCGACGCGGATCTCGACGACGCCGACCGGGCACGGGCCTGGGGGCGCAACGTCGAGCGGCTGCGGCGAGTGAAGCGCACCTATGACCCGGAGAACCGATTCCGGCTCAACCCCAACATCCCCCCCGCCGAAAGCTGATCCGGCGCTGGGGTTGTAACGGGCATCCGAGGCTTGGCGTTCCGTCCCCGCGCGAGCGCACGAGGACGGAATACTCATCTCTAAAAGATCTCCTCACCGACCGCCAAGGATTCTTGCGATCGATGTCTGTTTGATTTGAATCTCAGCGACAGACCCTGACCGTGTGCGGAGGAATCCAGGTCCGGTGTCCATTCTTCCAGACCCAGTGACCGCTTATATGGCGCCAATAACAATGTACATCACTGCGCTGGGCCGCACCGGGCGAGCTTCTCGGCGGAGAAGCCATCGAGGGAGCCGCAGACAAAATTGTCCCGAGCGCAACGATCACAATCATCAGAAAATACTTCGGGCTTTTCCTGAGCGCCATTTCCGCCCCCTCCAGTGTCGCACCGCCATCTCCTCGGGGAAGTTCCCCACTGGATTGCGAGCCAGAGATACCCTCGCCGCCGGGCTCTAATCATTTCACCAATGACGTGAATCGCAGTAATCTCCGACGTAACCGACGGCGATTTATTGTGATCGATAGTTCATAGTTTGTGATCTACTGGGTAGGTAGAGACAGCGCCGGTGTCCGGCGGCGAGCATGTCGATCAGTTCGCGGAGTAGGTGAGGCATCGGGGTGGTGGTCCAGGCCTGCCAGACCTGCTGCAGGAGGCGGAACGGGATCAGGCAGGTGAGGATCCGGCGAAGGCTGGCCGGCCAGGACGGTAGTCGCTTCAGCCACCGACGATCTCGCAGGTTCCCGTCTTCCCTTCCGAAGGGCAGCAGATGCGGCAGTCGTTCCCACCCATCGACCCGTATGCGCACGGCCTCCTCGAGGTCGGCGAGGGCAACCAGATCTACTGGGAGACCAGCGGCAACCCAGCCGGGAAGCCGGCATTGTGGGTGCACGGTGGCCCCGGCAGCGGCGGGCGCCGCGGCAGCCGCCGAATGTTCGACCCCGAGGTCTACCGGATCGTCCTGTTCGACCAGCGCGGCTGCGGTGAAAGCCGGCCGCACGCCTCCGACCCGACCGTCAGCCTGGAGCACAACACCACCGAGCACCTCATCGCCGACATGGAACGGCTACGCGAGCACCTGGGCATCGACCGGTGGCTCCTCTACGGCGGCTCGTGGGGCTCGACACTGATCCTCACCTATGCCGAGCGCCACCCCGAACGAGTCTCCGAGATCATCATCGTCGGAGTCACCATGACCCGGCCCGAAGAGATCGACTGGCTCTACCGCGGCGTCGGCCGCCTGCTACCAGCCCCCTGGGAGGCATTCCGCGACGGGCTGCCGGCAGACGACCGGGATGGCAATCTTGTAGCCGCCTACAACCGGCTGCTCACCAGCCCGGACGAGGCAGTCCGGGTCAAGGCAGCGCGGGCCTGGTGCGCTTGGGAAGACGCCGTCATCGCCCACGAAACGCTCGGCACGCCGGGCCAGTACAGTGCCAAAGCCGACGACGCGATGATGGCCTTCGTCCGGATCTGCGTGCACTACTTCGCGCATGACGCCTGGCTTGAGGACGGCCAGCTGCTGCGCGACATACACCGGCTCGCCGGGATCCCAGGGGTGCTGATTCACGGCCGACTCGACCTGAGCAGCCCGCTCAAGACCGCCTGGGAGCTCGCCAAGGCATGGCCGGGCGCGGAGCTGAAGGTAATCGACGGCTCAGGCCATACCGGCAGTTCCGCAATGCAAGATGCGATCTTGGAGGCGGCTGAGCGGTTCGGCAAGAACGCGCGGGGTCCTAACGGGTAAGGTGCCGTCCACCCGTCACCGACAGCACCTCGCCGTTGATGTGACTGTTGGCGGCCGACCCAAGGTAGGCGACGGCGGAGGCGACGTCCTCGGGCGTGCAGATGCGGCCGGTCGGCGTCTTCGCTGCCTCAGCATCCACGGCCTTCTGGCCGAGCCACGGTGCACTCAGCGCCCGATCGGTCAGGGTGAAGCCGGGCCGTACGACGTTCGTGAGGATGCCGTACCGCGCCTCTCGCGCCGCGAGCACCCGGGCCGCGGTCTCGAGCGCTCCCTTCGCCGCGGGGTAGGAGACCGCCGCAGGCAGCGGCTGCTCGACGAGGTCCGAGGACACCAGCACCAGCCGGCCCCACCCGGCGTTCCTCATGCCGGGCAGCACGGCGCCGACCACTGCCATCGTCCCGGTGACGTTTGCGGTGAGGCTGTCGGTGAGGCTCTCCCACGTCTCGGTCGGCCCCGTCGGCCATGCGACCGCGTTCGCGACCAGGACCATGATCTCCCCGAGCGTGGTCCGCACCTCACCCACCGCGGCCTCGACCGAGCCGTGGTCCCGCTGGTCCAGCCGCACCGCCACCCCCTTCCCGCCCGTACGGACGATCGCGTCGACGAGGCGCCGGGCACCCTCTTCGTTGTGATGCCAGCCCACGCCGACGTAGGCACCCTCATGCGCGAACAACCTGGCGACCGCGGCGCCGATCGCACCTGACGCCCCCGTGACCAACACGATCCGACCCTCGAACCCAAGATCCATGATCATCCTCCTAAACGATTAGCCGAACACCTGTTAGCCAGCTATATGTTAGCCGACTATGTAAATATACGATGGCCAGCGTGGACGCAGGCGAAGCCATGCGCCTCAATCGGGCGCTGACCAAGATGGGCAAGCTCTACCGCGCCGCGAGGGCGCGCCGATTCGCCGCGCTCGGGCTCCACCCCGGCCAGGACGTGCTGCTGTGGCACCTGGCCCAAGATCGCGGCGGGATGACGATTTCGGAGCTGGCGGCCCGGCTCGGCGTCGAGCCGCCAACCGCGACCCGCAGCCTTGCGCGACTCGAGAAGACCGGGTACTTCCGGCGCGAGCCGGTCGCCACCGACCGCCGCCAGGTGCGCATCGTGGTGACGGATGCGGGCCAGGCGCTGGTACCCGCCATTGAGCAGGCCTGGTCAGAACTCGCCGAGGAGGCCATGGGAGAAGTGAGCGCGCCCGACCGCGAGATCACGATCGACGCGCTCGAGCAGGCCATCGTCAGCCTGCGCGGCGTGATGGGAGACGACGCCCTGGTCGAGGAGTGAGACCGCGCCAATGGCGTGATGGCCGAACATCCGCGGTCCCCCGGTCCATCACGCCTGAAGATCAAGCCAATCGCGGGACCGACGCGGATCTCGACAAGAGCTCAAGGCTCAGCTGGCGCGGCTCCACGACCACCCCCGCCTGTCCGGTCTCACCACTTCAGAGTTCGATCATTATAGCGGTATCGACGCAGCTCACAGCATATATTTTCTTGGTCGCGTGACGCATCTGCCGGCTTGATCGTGACGCATCTGCCGTCATGGTCATGACGCATTGAACGGCTGCCACGAGGCGACTCTCATCGACCGGGTTCGCTCGCCTCCGCGAGAATCCTGGTGATCTCCTCGACAGAATCGCACGCCCCCGCCGCGACGCTGATCACCAGGTCGTAGGCGCCCTCGTTGGTCAGCGTCAGACGGCGACCGTTAAGACCATAGAAGACGATGAGCGCGGCGAGAGCGAGGCGTTTGTTCCCGTCGACGAGCGCATGGTTACGGGCGAGAGAGTGCAGCAGCGCAGCGGCCTTGCCGTCGAGGGTGGGGTACGCGTCGTGACCGAAGACGGTCGCCCGCGGTCGGGCCAGCGCGGATTCGAGCAGGCCATAATCTCGGACCTGGGGCTCGGCTCCGAGCGTCCGTTCGGCGACGTGAAGCAGCTCGGGCAGCGTCAGATAGATCATTCGCCGAGCCGGCGGAGCGCCTCGGCGTACCGCGGAAGCTCCTCGTCCAACACCCGGTCCAGCAGCTCCGCACGGCTGTGCGCCTCGATGTACTCCCGGATCGCCTGCCGGGCGACCTCCTGCATCGACCGCTGCTCCAGCTCGGAGCGGCGCCGCAACGCGTCCGTCTCGGCGTCCGTCAAGCGCAATGTCATAGCCATGCCCAGAATGGTATCATCAGCGATACCGCCACCGTCGCAATCGTCAAGCGCCGTCCGACAGCCAGCAACATCACCCCCGCAGCAGGTACAGACAGACGCGCGTCAGTAGTGTCACTGTTGACATCCTCTCCGCCTTGAAGGGCGGAGATTCCCGCCTGCTACGCCGCTGTGGGCGTGGGCTTCGGGTGGGTTCCCGCTTCGCCGCGCGGTGCCGGCACGGATGCCGGTCTTACCCGCGCTCCACGGGCTGACACCGCCAGTCCGGCGGCCAGTGCGACGTTGACCGCCGCATTCACATCCCTGTCCAGCACCGACCCGCAGGCCCTGCACGTCCATTCGCGGACGTGCAGCGGCTTCGGGCCGTCCTTCACCCCGCAGACCGAACAGACCTGCGACGTTGGCTCGAACCGGCCGATCCGGGCGAACCGCCGGCCGTACCGGGCGGCCTTGTACTCCAGCATGCCGACGAACGCCGACCATCCAGCGTCGTGCACCGACTTCGCCAGCCGGGTACGGGCGAGACCCTTGACCGCCAGGTCCTCCACGGCAACCGCTTGGTTCGCGCGGATCACCTTCGTGGAAAGCTGGTGGTGGAACTCGCGCCGCGCGTCGGCCACACGGGCGTGGGCACGGGCGACCTTGACCCGGGCCTTCTCCCGGTTGCGGGAGCCCTTCTTCTTGCGGGACAGGTTCCGCTGCGCTCTTTTGAGCCGCTTCTCGGCCCGGCGCAGGAACTTCGGCGACGTGACCTTCGTGCCGTCCGAGAGGACCGCGAAATGCGTCAGCCCGAGGTCGATGCCGATCTCGGACGTGGTCGGCGGGTGCGGTTCCTCCAGTCCGGTCTCCACGACGAAGCTCGCGAAGTACCGGCCCGCACCGTCCTTGATCACCGTCACGGTGGACGGGGTGGACGGCAGCCGGCGTGACCAGCGCACGTCGACATCCCCGATCTTCGGGAGCCGTAGTTTCCCGCCGGGGGTGAGCGACCAGCGGGCGTTCGCGGTGAACCGGACCGACTGTCGAGTGTCCCGCTTCGACTTGTACTGGGGCGCACCCATCCGGGGGCGTTTCCCTTTCAGCCCGTCGAAGAAGTTCCGGTAGGCCGTGTCCAGATCCCGTAGGGACTGCTGAAGGATCACAGCAGACACGTCGGCGAGCCACGCCCGTTGCGGGGTCTTCTTCGCCTCGGTGATCAGCAGCTTGGACAGGTCCCCGGTCTTCGGGAACGGCAACCCCGCCGTGCGGGCGGTCTCCCGGGCGCGCAGGCCGTCGTTGTACACCACCCGCGCGCACCCGAACGCCCGCGCCAGCGACTCGCGCTGACCGGCGCTCGGGTACAAGCGGAAGCTGTACCGAAGCTGCATGCACATCAGTGTACGTGAACGTGCATGGGAGTACATTGAGTGTATGGCTGAGGAATCCGCGGAACTCTCTGCTGCCGACGCTCGCCGCCAGTTCGCCGATGTGCTCAACGCCGCTTCGGCGCGCGGCCGGATCACGTACATCACTAGCCGAGGTCGCCGTGTCGCCGCAGTCGTACCGCTCCCTATCGCCGAGAACGCCGAGCGGGACCGTCCGGTCTAGAGCACGCTCAGGCCGCGAAGCGGCCTTCCCGCACGGCTCTTCACCCCCGGCCTGAAGGCCGGAACCCTGAGCCGCATCTTGGTAGCATGGTGGGCGATACTGGGCGGTGTGACGAGCGACGGACAGACCGGGCCGGCAGCCGGCGGTGATGCGCCGCCCCGGCAGCCGTTCGCACATCTGAGCGCCCCCAACGCGGACGTCTACCGGGAGGTGCTGACGACGTTCGCGCGGGCGCGGGACCGGTTCATCGTCCATATGCGCCCCGAGGACGTGCTCGCGGACCTGGGGCGGCCGGGGCAGACCGAGTCGATCGTCGCCGCGCTGGACAAGCTCGTTGAGTGGGGCAACCTGCGGGCCGACCCGGACACCGGCCGGGTGACCACGGTGGCGGACTTCCACCGGGCGCGCTACCTGTACCAGCTGACCCCGGCCGGGCAGGCGGCCGAGGAGGCGATCGCCGTCTACGAGGTGGCGATCGGCCGCCGGGGTGCCCTGCAGTCGGTGGCGCTGGAGGACATCGCCGCCCAGCTGCGCGCCCTGGTGGAGATGACGGCCGGCGACGCCGCCGATCTCGACCCGGCGAAGGTACACCTGCTGCTGCTGGGGCTGGCGGAGCGGTTCACCGGACTGGCCGACAACGCTCAGGCGTTCATGACGTCCCTCCGCCGAGTGATCGACTTCTCGGACGGTGACGTGGACGCGTTCCTCGCCTACAAGCAACGGCTCATCGACTACATCAACCGGTTCATCGCCGAGCTGGCGAACCGGGGCGCGGAGATCGCCACCCTGCTGGGTCAGGTCGAGGGGGCCGGCGTCGAACGCCTGCTGCTGCTCGCGGCCCGTCGGGAGGCGACCGACGCCGTGCCTGACGTGCCTGACGTGCCCGAGGTATCCGACTCCGAGGCATCCAATTCCGGGCTATCCGACGTGACCGAGGTACCCGACGAGGGCCCGTCCGACCGCCGCCGGGCCGGCGCCGAACGGGCCAGCACCAAGCGGACCGGAGCCGGGCGAACCGACGCCGAGCGGATTCGGACCGCCTACGACGCCGCGGTCGCCGCGGCCCTGGACGGCTGGCGCAACCGCTGGCGCGGCCTGCACGACTGGTTCGTGTCGGCGGATTCACGTCGTCCCTCCCAGGCACGGTTGTTGCGGGGCGCGGCGATCACCGCGATCACCCAGCTCATCGACACCGTCGCCGCACTCAACGAGCGCCGTACCGGCCGTTCGGACCGGTCGGCGGACTTCCGCACGCTCGCCCGCTGGTTTGCCGAGGCGCCTGACGACGCGGCGGCCCACCGGCTGTGGCGGGCCGCCTTCGGCCTGGCCTCGGCCCGGCATCTCACCGTCAGCCAGGAGACCGTCGCCGCCTGGCAGGAGGACGAGCCGACACCGAACACGCCGTGGCAGGAGGCGCCGCCGATGCGGATCAGCCCGCAGCTGCGCCGGACCGGTTCCTACGAGCGGCGCGGAACGCCGAACCGGGTCACGGACCGCGCGCGGCAGCGGCGGCTGCTCGCCGAGCAGGCCGCGCGGGAGGCGGAGCAGGCCGCGTCCGCTCGGGCCCGGCTCGCCACCGACGGGCCGGTGCTGCTGTCCCAGCTCGGCGTCCTGGACCGGCAGGCGTTCCGGCTGTTCCTCGGCCTGCTCGGGGACGCGCTCGCCGCCAGGCTGCCGGGCGATACCGAGGTGGAGACCACGTCCAGCGACGGCACGGTCCTGATCCGGCTCACCCTCGTCCCCGGCGGGGGGGTGGCGCGGATCGAGACCGAGGATGGCGTCCTGGACGGCCCGGAACACACCGTCGAGATCGTCGACCTGGCCGGTGCGGCATCGCGTCCGGCGGCCTGGAACGACCTGAATGGCCTGAATGGCCTGAATAACTGGAGCGACTCGAACGACAGGAATGACCGAAACCGGCAAAACGATCTGAATGGCCGGATGGACGACCTCGATCCGGTCGTACTCGCCGGTGGGCCGGACCGGCTCGAGCTGCTGGAGACCGGACGGGTGTCCGGATGACGGCGGACTCGGTCGCCGAGGAGAACCGGGCCGCGCGGCGCAGGGCCCTGCGCGCGCTGCTGGCCGGGCCGCTACGCACCGCCGGCGCGGACGACGAGGTCCTGCGGCTGGTCCGCCGGCACGCCTCCGAGCTGCGCGAGTGGCTCGCCGCCGAAACCGGCTGGCGGCTGGTCGTCGACGCCGAGTCGGCACGGCTGTTCAAGACGGCGGCGACCATCCAGGACGACACTCACCCGGCGCGGGAGGGGAAGGGCCGAGCGCCGTTCGGGCGGCGCCGCTACGTCCTGCTGTGCCTCGCGCTGTCGGTGCTGGAGGCGGCGGATACCCAGATCACCCTTGGCCGGCTGGCCGAAGGGGTGCTGGTCGCGGCGAGCGACCCGGAACTGGCCCGCACCGGGGTCACCTTCACCCTCAGCCGCCGGGACGAACGTTCCGACCTCGTGGCGGTGGTCCGGCTGCTGCTCGCGCTCGGCGTGCTGGATCGGGTCGCCGGCGAGGAGGACGCCTATCTGCGCGACAGCGGCGACGCGTTGTACGACGTACGCCGCAGGGTGCTCGCGTCGCTGCTGACCGGTACCCGCGGCCCGTCGACCATCGACGCCGACGACATCGGGGCGCGGCTCGCCGAGCTGACCCACGAGCCCGTCCCCGACACCGACGACCTGCGCAACCGGTCGCTTCGCCACCGGTTGACCCGCCGGCTGCTCGATGATCCCGTCGTCTATTACGACGAGCTCGCCGAGGACGAGCGCGCCTACCTGATCAGCCAGCGCCGGGCGATCACCAGACGGATCGAGGACGCCACCGGTCTGATCGCCGAGATGCGCGCGGAAGGGATCGCGATGGTCGACCCCGACGACGAGCTCACCGACGTACGGATGCCGGAACAGCGCACCGACGGCCACGTGACCCTGCTGGTCGCCGAGTATCTCGCCGCCCAGCCAGATTCCGCGGGGCCGGTGCCGGTCGGCCGGCTGCGTGGCTACGTTCGGAAGATGGCGGCCGAGCATTCCACCTACTGGCGGCGGGGCGTCACCGAACCGGGTGCCGACGCCGAGCTGCTCGCCATGGCGCTGGACAAGCTGCGCGCGCTGCGGCTGGTCACGGACGTGCCGGGCCAGGCCGGCGAACCACCGGCGGTGCTCGCCCGGCCCGCGATCGCGCGCTACGCCGTCGAGGCGCCGACGATCCACGACAGCCGGGCGGGCGGCGCCGACCCGGTCAGAAGCGGTCCGGTCAGAAGGAAGAAGACGAGCCGCCGATGAGCACCTCGCCCCGCGTGCCCGCGGCACCGACCCGCGCGTCCACTACATCGGCATCGGCATCGCCCACGACACCGACACCGACACCGTCCCCGGCATCGACCGCGATTCCCGTTCCGGCCCGGGAGGACCGCTGGCAGCCGCTGCGCGCCGGCCTCGTCGATCTCTTCTACTACGACGTGGAAGAGTTCCACTTCCACGACGGGCGGCTGCTGCTGCGCGGCAACAACGGTACCGGCAAGTCGAAGGTCCTGGCGCTGACGCTGCCGTTCCTGCTGGACGGCGAGCTGGCCGCGCACCGGGTCGAACCGGACGGTGACCGCAACAAGCGGATGGAATGGAACCTGCTGCTGGGCGGCCGGCACCCGCATCCCGAGCGGCTCGGCTACACCTGGCTGGAGTTCGGCCGGCTGGGCGGTGACGGCGTCCCCGAGTACCGCACGATCGGGGCCGGCCTGAAGGCGGTCAGCGGGCGCGGCATCGTCCGGCACTGGTTCTTCGTGACCCGCCAGCGGATCGGTCCGCAGCTGTCCCTGGTCGGCCCGACCCGGGTGCCGCTGACCAGGGACAAACTGAAAGACGCCGTCGACGGCCACGGCGCGGTGTATGACACCGCGTCGGACTACCGCCGTGCCGTGGACGAAGCGCTGTTCGGTCTCGGCGGGCACCGGTACGAGGCCCTGGTCAACCTCCTGATCCAGCTACGTCAGCCGCAGCTGTCCAAGAAGCCCGACGAGAAGCTGCTCTCCCGGGCACTCACCGAGGCGTTGCCGCCGCTGGACCCCGCGCTCGTGGTCACCGTGGCCGAGGCGTTCCGGGGCCTGGACGAGGAACGGGAGACGCTGCGCGCCCTCGCCGAGGCGGAAACGGCGGCGCAGGCGTTCCTGACCCACTACCGCCGGTACGCCCGGGTGGCCGCGAAACGGTACGCCGCGCCGCCGCGACAGGCGCACAGCCGCTACGAGCAGCACGGGCGGGATCTCGCCGAGGCCGACGCCGCGCATCAGGCGGCGGTCGAGGCCCTGACGGCCGCGCAGCAGGCGCTCACCGAGGTGGAGGAGGCGAAGGCCACACTGACCGCCCGGCGGGACGCGCTGCGGGACAGCCCGGAGATGCGCGACGCGGCGGCGCTGCGGGGCGCCGAGGAGGATGCCGGGCGGCTCGCCCGGTTCGCCGCCCAGCGGGACCGGGACAGCCAGGCCGCGGCCGAGGCCGCCGGCGACCGGAAGAGCCGGCTCACGGGGGCGGAACGCACGGTCCAGGCCGACGCGGCGGGCTTCGAGGCCGCGGTCCGGGCCGCCGGGCTGGCGGCCGAGGCCGCCCTGGTCACCGGCCGGCACGCCGCGGTGCTCACCGAGCTGGACGGCGGGGAACCGCCGTACCGCGACGCCCGGCGATCCGCCGAGGCCCTGGTCGGGCAGCAGGGCGCCGCCGTGAACCGCCTCGACGGGTTGCTGCGCGCGGCGGCCGACGCCGGCGTGGCGCTGCGCGCAGCCCGGGACGACCTGGACCGGATCACTGCCGAGCAGCAGGCCGCCGCCGAGCGGATCGCGGCGGCCGAGGACCTGACCGCCCAGCGCGGGGCGGACCTCGTCTCGGCCTGCACGGCCTACCTGGCCGGCTGCGCGTACCTGCGGCCGGCCGACCCGGACGCCGCGCTGGCGGCCCTGGCCGGCTGGGTGGACACGCTCGACGGGCCCAACCCGGTCGCCACCGCGGTGGACGAGGCGGCGCGGCTGGCCACCGCCGGTCTCGGCCGCCGGCAGGCCGTCCTCGACGGCGAGCAGACGGCCGCCCGGCGGGAACTCGAACGGCTCGCCGAGGAGATCGAGCGGCTGGCGGCCGGTGGCCACGACTCGCCGCCGGCCCCGCACACCCGCGACGAGCACGGGCGGGACGGCCGGGACGGCGCCCCGCTGTGGAAAGTCGTCGACTTCGTCGACGGCGTGCCCGACGAGCACCGGGCCGGAATCGAGGCGGCGCTGGAGGCCGCCGGGATCCTCGACGCCTGGGTCGGCCCGGACGGGCGGCTGCACGACCCCGTCAGCGACGACGTTCTGGTCACGCCCGGGCGGCCGGCGCCGGGGGGTGGGCTGGCTGCGGTGCTCACGCCGGCGATCGACCGCGACGACGCACGCGCGGGCCGGCTGAGCGACACCGCGGTCGCCGCCGTCCTCGCGACGATCGGCCTGCGCGGTGGGCCCGGCCCGGCCGGCGGCTCCTTGGCCCACGGGCCGGCGGCCAACGGGACCTCGGGCATCGGGACCTCGGGCATCGGGACCTGGGACATCGGGACCTGGGTCACCGTGGACGGCCGGTTCGGTAACGGGGTCCTGACCGGCGGGTGGCGCAAGGAAACCGCCGGCTACATCGGTGAGGGCGCCCGCGAGGCGGCCAGGCGGGCCCGGCTCGACCACCTGCGCGCCGAGGCGGCCCGGATCGAGCTACGGCTCGACGAACTGGCCGCGGCCGCCGCGGAGCTGGCCGGCCGGCAGCTCTCGCTGGCCGCCGAGCACGGGGCCCGGCCCTCCGACGGCGACCTGCGCGAGGCGCACGCGCAGCTGGCCACGGAGCACAAGGCCAAGCGGCGGATCGACGCCCAGCACCAGGAGGCGGCAGCTGTCGCGGCCCGCCGGCAGCAGGCCGCGGGTGAGGCACGGGCGGCGGCCGAGGAGTTCGCCGGCGACGTGCGCCTGCCCGCGGAGCCGGCCGCGCTGGCCGGCGTCCGGGACGCCCTGGGTGACTACCGGGCGGAGCTGGCCGCGCTGTGGCCGGCGGCGGAGTCGCTGGACCGGTCCCGCCGCGCGGCGACCGAGGCGGAACACGAACTCACCCTCGCGCTGGAACGCCAGGAACAGGCGGCCGAGGCGGTCGCCGAGGCGCAGACGCAGGCCGACGCGGCCGCCGAGCGTCACCGGGTCCTGGTCGAGACGGCCGGCGCCGCCGTCGACGAACTGTTCCGCAAACTGGCCGCCGTCGACACCGAACTCGACCGGTGCGGGCAGCGGGAGAAGCAGGCGCGGGCCGCCGAACGGGATGCGCTCGACGCCCGGGGCCGGGCTCACGGCCGGCGTGAGACGTTGCGGGAGGCGATCACCACCGCCGCGGCCGAACGCGAGGCGGCTGTCGTGAAGCTCCGGGCGTTCGCGGCCACCGGCCTGCTCGCGGTCGCCGTCCCGGGCCTGGAGATCCCGGACCCGGCTGCCGGCTGGGCGCCGTACCCTGCGATCACGCTCGCCCGGGCGGTCAACGCCGCCCTCGACGACGTCGACGACACCGACCGCCGGTGGGAGCTGGCGCAGCAGCGGGTGTCGGCCGAGCACAAGGTTCTCACCGACGCGCTGTCCCGGCACGGCCACTCGGTCGGGATGATCGTCTCCGACGGCGTGATCGTGGTCGACGTCCTGTTCCAGGGCCGCAAGCAGGACATCCCGGCCCTGGTCGCCGCGCTGGAGGCGGAGACCGGACAGCGGGCGATGCTGCTGTCCGCGAAGGAACGCGAGATCCTGGAGAACCACCTCGTGAACGAGGTGGCCGGCGCCCTGCAGGAACTGATCAGCGACGCCGAGAGCCAGGTCCGCCGGATCAACACGGACCTCGCACAACGGCCCACGTCGACCGGCATGCGGCTGCGGTTGCAGTGGCGGGTCGCCCGCAGCGCCCCCGAGGGGCTCGGCACGGTGCGCGACCGGCTGCTGCGGCAGACGGCCGACGCCTGGAGCCCCGCCGAGCGGACCGCCGTCGGCGCGTTCCTCCAGGAGCAGATCAACCGGGAGCACAGCGCGGACACCACCGGCGGATGGGCCGAGCAGTTGACCCGTGCCCTGGACTACCGCGGCTGGCACGAGTTCGCTGTGCAGCGATTCCAGGACGGTCAGTGGCGGCCGGCGAGCGGTCCGGCATCCGGTGGTGAGCGGGTGCTCGCGGCGTCGGTGCCGCTGTTCGCAGCCGCCTCGTCGTTCTACGACTCCTCCGGCAACCGGCATGCACCCCGCTTGGTCGCCCTGGACGAGGCGTTCGCCGGGGTGGACGACGACTCGCGGGCCAAGTGCCTGGGCCTGCTCGCCGCGTTCGACCTCGATGTGGTGATGACCAGCGAGCGCGAGTGGGGCTGCTACCCGCAGGTCCCCGGCCTGGCGATCGCGCAGCTGTCCCGCCGGGACGGCATCGACGCCGTGCTCGTCACGCCGTGGCGGTGGGACGGGCACGAGCGCACCCGCGTCGACCGGCCGGTGCCCTACCAGCCCGAGCGGCCCGACCAGCCCGACCGGCCCGACCAGCCCGACCAGCCCGAGCGGCCCGACCAGCCCGAGCTACTCGACCAGCCCCAGCCGCTCCGTCCGGCGCAGGGCGGCGACACCGAGCCCCTGCCGTTCGAGTGAGCGCGTCGTCGACCGGGGCCGCCCGCGATACGGGAGCCGCCCGCGATGTGGAACGGCTGCGCCGTCTGCTGGGCGGTGAGCACACGGCGTGGCTGCTCGACCGGGTGCGGCGCAGGATCGAGCTGGGCCGGCCGCTCACCGGGACAGTCACCCTCGGCCGGGCCAGCGCGGACCAGCGGCGGGGGGTCGAGCGGCTGCTGGGCCGCCGGGCCGGCGCCGGCGCTTCGCTGTCCGTGTCGTTGGACGAGGTCGACGCGGTGCTGCGGTCCAGCGGCGCCGCGCCGGGCGGACTCGCCGCCGCCGTCCGCCAGCTCACCGGGGATGTCACGGAGCGGGCGGAGCTGGCCACGGCGCAGTCACGGGCCTGGGCGCAGGCGCACCAGCCCCTGGACGACCTCCTCGCCCGGCGCCCCGAACTCACCCCCTGGCGGTCCTGGCTGGACAGCACCGGCCTGCTGCGCCGGCTGGCTGGCACCCCGGACGCGGCGGTGCCGCTGGTCGCCGACCTGGTCCGGGTGCTCGACGCGTTGCCCTCACCCGGCGTGGCGCTGGGCCGGCTGGCCGCCACCAGCACCGGCGACGCGCACGCGCTCGACGACGGCCGGCCGCTGGCGACGCTGGCCTTGGCGGCGGCCCGGGTACTGGGCGGATCCCACCCGGCGGGTGACGGCTCGGCCGCGGGCCGCCGCGCCGCGTGGGCCGCTGCCGGGGTGCACCGTGACGAACTGTCGTCCACGGTGCTCTGCCTGGGCCTGCCGGGCGGGGCGGACAGCCCGACCGGCCGGATCCTGGCCATCTGTCGTGAGGCGGGGGAGCCCTGCGTGCTCACTCTGCGCCAGGTCGGCCCGGGCCAGGACCGCGGCGACCTCGGGGTGGGCCTCGGAGTGGTGTACCTGTGTGAGAATCCGATCGTGCTGGCCAGCGCCGCCGACGAGCTGGCGGGCCGCACCCCGCCGCTGGTGTGCGTGAACGGCCAGCCGTCGGCCGCCGTCATCGGCCTGCTCTCGGCGCTCGCCGGCCAGGGCGCGCGGTTCGCCTACCACGGCGACTTCGACTGGGGCGGCCTCCGCATCGCCAATGGGCTGCGGGAACGGATCGGCTGGCGGCCATGGCGTTTCGACGCCCGGTCCTATCAGGCGGCGCTGGCCACGGTGACCGGTGGCGAGCTGGCCGGCCGGCCGGTCGACGCGGCCTGGGACCCCGACCTGCGCCCCGCGCTGGAGCACCATGCAATCAGAGTGGACGAGGAACTCGTCCTCGCCGAGCTGATCGACGACCTCAGCGCCCCACACGACCGATAACCCTCGGTAGCATTCGGTAGCACTCGGTAGATGAAGGCTAGGCGCTCAAGGGTGCGGCCGGTAGAGTCCCGGCGACACGCGCGGGCAGCAGGTCGGCAGCCTCGCTCGTCCGGGCGCCCTGGCCGGTGAGAGCAGCGATGATCGCCTGGTCTTCGTCGACGACGAGCAGCGGCGCCCGGTGCGGCAGGCGCATACTGGAGGCGATGACCAAGTCAGCGGTACCCAGGCCCCGTCTGTCCACCAGCCCCTTCAAGGCCCCGGTCACCCCGCCGTGCAAGCGGTTCGCCGTAGGAGACCGGGTCACCCACGACAGGTACGGCCTCGGCCAGGTAACCGGGGTCGAAGAAGAAATCGCCGTCCTCGTCGATTTCGGTTCCCAGCAGGAACGCATTCTGAGCCCGTTCAGCAAGATGTCCCGTCTCTGACGCCGTGAGGCTTCGATTCGCGAAACCCGAAGACGCCACGTAGGCGGCGGAAGGTCCCGCGGGGAAGCCTGTCACCGCCCTGACGTCCTACCCCTCGTTCCACTCCGGCAGCCCACCCCGAAAGCGAGACATCTCATCGCCACCGCCTCGATCCCCCTCTTCTCCGCGTCGGAGCCGCCGCGGTCTCTGCCGCGGCAGGAGCCCCCGCCTCTGACGATCCGCCTCTTCCAGGCACCCGACTTCGGGCCGTCTGATGTCGAGATCATCGATTTCGCGGTCACGGACGTCGAGACCGTCGCCTTCCAGGAGCCCGTCGTCGAGCGCCCGCCCGCGCTGGATCCCCGTCGTCATCGAGCACGGCCCCGCCGATCGTAGGCTCCGGGCGCTGTCCGGGTAGGGCGCGCAGCCACGCGCACCAGGCGTCGACCCCCTGGCCGGTACGGGCGCTGACCTCCAGCACGGCCACGCCCGGGTTGACGTCGGCGAGGTTCTTCCGGAACGCCTCGAGGTCGAAGTCGAGGTGGGGAAGCAGGTCCGTCTTGTTGACGAGCACCAGGTCGGCCGAGCGGAACATGACCGGGTACTTGAGGGGCTTCTCCTCGCCCTCGGTGACGGCGAACACCATCGCGCGCAGATCCTCCCCGACCTCGAACTCGGCGGGGCACACCAGGTTGCCGACGTTCTCGATAACGACGAGATCGAGGTCGCGCAGGGGCAGCCGGCCCAGCGCCGAGGCGACCATGGGCGCGTCCAGGTGGCACTCCCCGCCGAACCCGTTACCGGTGTTGATCAGGGCGATCGCCGCGCCGAGCCCGTCGAGGCGGTCGGCGTCGATGCTGGTCTCGATGTCGCCCTCGATGATCCCGACCCGCAGATGCGGGCCGAGACGGCGCAGCGTCTCGACCAGCAGGGTGGTCTTACCGGCGCCGGGAGCGGACATCAGGTTCACCACCGTGACGCCGGCGGCGTCGAAGGCGGCCCGGTTCGCCAGCGCGACCCGCTCGTTCTCCCCGAGGATCCGCTCGAGGACCTCGACCCGTTCGGGCCCGGTGCCATAGCCGGAATGGTCCCCGACGGACACCCCGGCCGGTGAGTGCGGACCCGAGTGCTCGTGCGGCGCCCCTTCCGGGTGGGGATGCGCCCCTTCCGGGTGGGGATGGAAGCGACCCACCGCGCGTCACGCCTCCACGGTGCCGGGAACTACCGGGTCGGGAACTACCGGGTCGGGAACTACCGGGTCGGAAGCCACCTCGAACGAGGTGACGAGGAACTCCTCGCCGGTGACGATGGTGACGCCGGCCGCGCCGCAGGTGCCGCAGCGCAGCACCCGGTCCGCCAGCTCGCCGCGGGTCCCGCACACCCGGCAGCACACACTGACCGGCACGCTCTCGACCTCCAGCACAGACCCGGCCAGCACAGACCCGGCCAGCACCTGCCCGCCGGGGGGATCGGCGCCGTTCCCCGGCGGCCCAGCGCTCTCCGGGGGCCCAGCGTTCATCAGCTCCCAGCAGTAGGCGAGGGTTTCCGGCACGATCTGGCGCAGCTGGCCCACCCGGACGTGCACCCGGGTGACCGGCCGACCGGCCGCGTGCCGGGTGACGACGTCCGCGATCGATCGGCAGACGGACAGCTCGTGCATCGCCCGGTCCTCCCCCGGCACCCTCCGGCCGACCCGCCTGATCCGGTGACCCGCCCGAGCCGGCATCGCACCGGCTCACCACTTCGCCGGGCCGCGCCTCGGCGCTCGCCCCACGGGCGTCGATGAGGGCAGGCTGGGATGGCCGGTGCATACCCCACTCTCACCCGGTCGTGTGCGCTTCACCAAACCGCACTGCGCGTTGGTGACTGCGCGTTGGTGGCAGCCTCCGCGCACGGTCGATAGGCGTCCGGCGTTGGGGGACATAGCGTCTGCTCTGCCGGACGTCTCCGTGAGGCGACGGGCCACCCGACGATCACCCGGCCCAGCGGCTTCTGATCACCTCGCCGGAGGGCTCGGTCCGCTCGTGGAGGTGGGCGGTGCGGCGGACCGCGGTGCCGACCACGGCCCGTCCGACGAAGGGAGTGCTGATGTCATCCGTGCTGTGGTTCCAAGGCGGGGCGTGCAGCGGCAACACGATGTCCTTCCTGAACGCCGACGAGCCCAACGTCGTCGACCTGATCACCGACTTCGGGCTGGAACTGCTCTGGCACCCATCGTTGGGGCTGGAGAACGGCGCCCAGGCCCGGGAGCTGTTCACCGACTGCGCGCGGGGTGAGCGGCCGGTCGACATCTTCGTCTTCGAGGGTTCGGTGATCCGCGGCCCGGACGGAACCGGCGGCTTCGACGTCTTCGCCGAGCGGCCCATGCAGGACTGGGTGCGCGAGCTGGCCGCCCAGGCTCAGGTGGTGGTGGCGATCGGGGACTGCGCGTGCTGGGGCGGGATCCCCGCGACGGCGCCGAACCCGACGGACTCCACCGGGCTGCAGTTCCACAAGCGTGAACGCGGCGGTTTCCTCGGCCCGGGCTTCCGGTCGCGCTCCGGGCTGCCCGTCGTCAACATTCCGGGCTGCCCGGCCCACCCGGACTGGATCACGCAGATCATCGTGGCGCTGGCCACTGGCCGGGCCGCCGACATCGCGCTCGACGAGCTGCACCGGCCACGGACGTTCTTCACGACATTCACCCAGACCGGCTGCACCAGGGCGGAGTACTTCGAATACAAGCAGTCGACCCTGGCTTTCGGGGACGGGACCCGCAAGGGCTGCCTGTTCTATGAGTTCGGCTGCCGCGGCCCGATGACCCACTCCCCGTGCAACCGGATCCTGTGGAACCGCCAGTCGTCGAAGACCCGCGCCGGCATGCCGTGCATCGGGTGCACGGAGCCGGAGTTCCCATTCTTCGACCTCGCCCCCGGCACGGTCTTCAGGACCCGGAAGGTCGGCGGGCTCATTCCGCGGGAGGTGCCGGCGGGCAGCGGCCACCTCGGCTACCTGGCACACGCGGCAGCCGCCCGGATAGTCGCCCCGCAGTGGTCGAAGGAGGACATGTTCGTCGTCTAGCCGCCCGGCAGCCGATGACCGATGACCGCGCGTGCTCCGACCGGAGACCGCGAGGAACGGACGGGGAGGAGAGAGGATTCCAATGGCCACCGTCGATCTCAACATCAGCCCGTTGGGGCGCGTCGAGGGCGACCTCGACGTCCGGGTCACGATCGACGACGGGGTGGTCACCTCGGCGTGGACCGAGGCGGCGATGTTCCGGGGCTTTGAGATCATCCTGCGCGGCAAGGACCCGCAGGCGGGCCTGATCGTGACCCCGCGGATCTGCGGGATCTGCGGGGGCAGCCACCTGTACAAGTCGGCGTACGCGCTGGACGTCGCGTGGCGCACCGAGATGCCGCCCAACGCGACGCTGGTCCGCAACATCGCGCAGGCGTGCGAGACGTTGCAGAGCATCCCGCGCTGCTTCTACGCGCTGTTCGCCATCGACCTCACAAACCAGAAATACGCCTCCTCGCCGCTGTATGAGGAGGCGGTGCGGCGGTTCGCGCCCTACACCGGCAGCAGCTACGGCCCGGCGGTGGTGCTGTCGGCCAAGCCGGTGGAGGTCTACGCCATCTTCGGCGGGCAGTGGCCGCACTCCAGCTTCATGGTGCCCGGCGGGGTGATGTGCGCGCCGACGCTGCCGGACGTGACCCGCTCCATCGCCATCCTGGAACACTGGAAGGTCAACTGGCTGGAGAAGCAGTGGCTCGGCTGCTCGGTGGAGCGCTGGCTGGCCAACCGTACCTGGCAGGACGTGCTCGCCTGGGTGGACGAGAACCCCGCCCAGCGCGACAGCGACTGCGGCTTCTTCCTCCGGTACTGCCTCGGCCTCGGCCTGGACCGCTACGGCCAGGGAGTCGGCAACTACCTGGCGACCGGGACATACTTCGCCCCCGACCTCTACACCCGGCCGACCATCTCCGGCCGCAACGCGGCACTCATCGGCCGGTCCGGGGTGTACGCGGGCGGCGAGTACTCCGAGTTCGACCAGGCCCGGGTGCGGGAGGACGTCACCCACTCGTTCTACGAGGGGACCGAGGCGCGCCACCCGTTCGACGGCGAGACCCGGCCCATCGATCCGGCGCGCGGCCGGGAGCAGGGCAAGTACAGCTGGGCGAAGTCACCCCGGTACGAGGTGCCGAACCACGGGTACCTGCCGTTGGAGGCCGGGCCGCTCGCCCGCCGCGTCGCCGCCGCGGCTCCCGGCGCGGGTGCCCACCAGGACGACGACCCGTTGTTCGGGGACATCCTGGCGGCCATCGGCCCGTCGGTGATGGTCCGCCTGCTGGCCCGGATGCACGAGGCCGCCAGGTACTACCAGTGGACGCGGGCCTGGCTCGACCAGCTGGACCTGCACGAGCCGTTCCACCTCAAGCCGGTGGAGTACGCCGAAGGGCGCGGCTTCGGTTCCACGGAGGCGGCCCGCGGCTCGCTCTCGGACTGGATCGTCATCGAGGACGGCAAGATCGCGAACTACCAGGTGGTCACCCCGACCGCCTGGAACATCGGCCCCCGCGACGGCTCCGAGGCGCCCGGTCCCATCGAGCAGGCCCTCGTCGGCACGCCCATCGTGGATCCGGAGAACCCGATCGAGCTCGGCCACGTGGCCCGCAGCTTCGACTCGTGCCTGGTCTGCACGGTCCACGCCTACGACGGCAGGACCGGCCGGGAGCTCAGCAGGTTCGTCATCAACGACAACCTATGACCGGGACCGACCTATGACCGGGGACCGGGAGGCGAGTGCCGCCTCGCGACCCCCGCCCGGGCCGCGGGTGCAGGTCGATCCGCCCGGTTTCGAACCACCAGGGTGCGAGGTGGCCGTGATCGGCTGCGGCAACCTGCTGCGCGGTGACGACGGGGTCGGGCCGATCCTGGTCCGCCGGCTCGCCGAGACGGGCGTCCCGGCCGGGGTGCGCCTGGTCGACGGGGGGACCGCCGGGATGGACACGGCGTTCGCGATGCGCGGCGCGCGCCGGGTCGTGGTCGTCGACGCCAGCCGCACCGGGGCCAAGCCCGGGACCGTGTTCGAGGTCCCGGGCGCACAACTGGAGAACCTGCCCCTGGACGCGCTGCACCCGCACGCCTTCCGCTGGGACCAGGCGCTGGCGTTCGGGCGCTGGCTGCTCGGCGACGGCTATCCGGGCGACGTCGTCGTCTACCTCATCGAGGCGGGCGGCGTGGAGCCCGGCGCCGATCTCAGTCCCGCGGTGCGCCGGGCAATGGAACAGGTCCGGGAGCTGATCATCGCCGGTCTCACCCCCGGGACCGGCGGAACGGACGGATGACCAGACGCATGGATGACCAGACACATGGATGACCAGACGCACAGGTCCAGATGACCAGACACCTGGGTGAGGACGCGCATGGGTGAGGACGACGTCATCGGCACGGGTGTGACCTGCGCGCGCCCGCAGCCCGTCGGGGTCTTCCCGCTGCCGGCCGGTTTCCTGCTCGTGCCGGGCGGCGAGGCCACGGCCGACCTGCGCCGGACGCTGGCGGCCGGGAAGGTGCCGGCGGCCTGGCCGGCGGAGCTGGCCGCGCTGGAGCTCGCCTACCGCGGGGAGGTCGTCGCGGCCGTCGGGCAGCTGCGCGGCGATGACCCGGTCGACCGCTACAACCGCTTCGTGCTGCGGCCGGCGGGCGCTGACCCCGAAGACCCGGTGGCACTGCGCCGGGCGCTCGGCGACGAGCTGGGGATTCTGGTGGACGTGGTCCGGTTCGCCCTGGGCGAGCTGGACGAACCTCCGCCGCCCGGCGGGGAGACCGGCGAGATCGCGGCAATGGTGTGGTCCGCACACGCCGCCCAGGCCATGGCCGCCGGCCGGCCGGGCGAGGCGGCGGGGCTGCTGGAGCGGGCCATCGCCGCAGCGCGGGAGCCCTCCCCCGGTCTCGCCGCCCAGCTCAGGTCCACCGCGGCGGACCTGCGTCGCGGAGTCGAGGGGCCGAGCCCGGCCGTCATCGCAGAGCTGACGGCGGCGCTCGCCGCGCTGGCCGCCACCGACCTCACGGTCGGCCGGGCCGAGCTGCACCTGAGCCTCGGTTCGGCCTACCAGGAGCTGGCCGGGGGCGATCCGGCGAGCCTGAAGGCCGCGGTGGAGCACTACCTCTCGGCGCTGCGCCTGGTCCGCATCGACACCGCCCCGGAGCTGTTCGCGGCGGTACAGGTCAACCTCGCCACGGCATATCTGGCCATGCCGATGGCGCAGGCGTCCGACCAACTGCGGGTCGGCGTAGCTGTGCAGGGCCTGCGGACCGCCCTGTCCGTCTACACCCGCGAGACCCATCCCGAGCGGTGGGCCAGCACCCAGCTCAACCTGGCCAACGCCTTGGTCTACGCGCCGTCCGCACACCGGGAGGACAACCTGCGGGAGGCGGTCGCGCGCTACCAGGAGGTCATCGCCGCCCGCGACCGCGACGTCGACCCCCTCGGCTACGCCCGGGCTCGGGCGAACCAGGGCAACGCCCTGGCCCACCTCGGCCTCTTCGACCCGGCGCAGGCGGTGCTGCACGAGGCACGGGCGATCTTCGAGGAGTTCGGGGACTCCGACGCCGTCCTGGCCGTGCGCGGGGTGCTCGACGAGATCGCCCGCCGGCTCACCGCGAAGTCGACGTGACGCCCGGCAGCGGACCACTCGGTGACGCCCCTCCGGCCACTCCGCCCCTTCCGCCCGGA
>NZ_CDWWEW010000009.1:0-3282 GCF_977966315.1 Frankia sp. CeRuru1 | reverse complement strand
CTGCCGTCGGCGCGGCCGTCGGCGTCCCGGCTGTACGCGCCGCGCGGGGTGTGGCTCGGCGACGACCTGCTCGTGGTGGCGGACTCGGGCAACCACCGGGTGCTGATCTGGCATGGTCTGCCGGCCGTCGACGGCACCCCCGCCGACGTCGTGCTCGGCCAGGCCGACGCGACGAGCGAAGGACCGGCGGCCGCGGGGCGCGGACCCGAACGCGGCCTGCACCTGCCGACCGGCGTGCTCGTCACGGACGGCCGGCTCGTGGTCGCCGATGCCTGGCACCACCGGGTGCTGGTCTGGGACAAGATCCCGACGGTCACCGACACCGCCCCCGACCTCGTGCTCGGGCAGCCGGACGCCGGCGCCGTCCGCGAGAACCGGGGCGGCCCGTGCGGACCAGACACCTTCTACTGGCCCTTCGGGGTGGCCGTGGTGGGTGGGCGCTTCTACGTCGCTGACACCGGTAACCGGCGGATCCTGGGCTGGTCGGATGGCCTGCCGTCCTCACCCGGCCGGCTACCCGACCTGGTGCTGGGGCAGCCCGATCCCACCCGCCGGGACGAGAACCGTGGCGGCGCGGCCGGGCCGGCCAGCTTCCGGTGGCCGCACGACCTCGCCGGCACCGCCGATCGGCTGCTGGTCGCGGACGCCGGCAACCACCGGCTGCTCGGCTGGGCCCCCCATCCCGACGCCGACAGCGACGCAGATCTGGTGCTCGGCCAGCCCGATCTCGCCTGCTCCGGGGAGTTCCCCTACGCGCCTGGCCGGGCCGACGTCCTGCGCTTCCCCTACGCCGTCGACAGCGACGGGCACCTGCTGGCCGTCGCGGACACCGCCAACAACCGCGTCCTGCTGTGGGACGAACTGCCGCGGCGCAGTTCCATGCCTGCGACCGCTGTGCTCGGCCAGCCGTCGTTCGCCGAGACCGGGGAGAACCGGTGGACCCGCGTCGAAGCCGACACCTTCTGCTGGCCGTACGGCCTCTCGGTGCGCGGCGACCGGCTCGCGGTGGCGGACTCGGGCAACAACCGGGTCATGATCTGGCGGCGGGTGTGACCGGAGAGCAGAACAGGCGGGCCGGGCGGGCCGAGCGGGCCAAGCGCCGGGTCCGGCGCCGGGTCGTGGTGGAGGGCGTCGTCCAGGGCGTCGGTTTCCGGCCCTACGTCCACCGGCTCGCGGGCACCCTCGGGCTCGCGGGATTCGTCGGCAACGACTCGACCTCGGTGTTCGCCGAGGTCGAAGGCGACGAGGTGGCCGTGGCCGAGTTCCTGCGCCGGCTCGAACCGCAGGCGCCACCGCTCGCGCATATCGAGCGCGTCACGGTGACGAGCATGACCCGGTCGACCGCCGGCGACGCCGGGTTCCGGATCGTGGCCGGCGCGACCGTTCCCGGCGACCGCACCCTGGTGCCCGCGGACACCGCGGTGTGCGCCGACTGCCTGCGCGAGATGTTCGACCCGACCGACCGGCGCCACCGCCACCCGTTCATCACCTGCACCAACTGCGGCCCGCGGTACACGATCATCAGCGCGCTGCCGTACGACCGCGCAGCCACGACGATGGCCCGTTTCCCGATGTGCGCGCGGTGCGCGGCGGAGTATGCCGACCCGGCGGACCGCCGTTTCCACGCCGAACCCGTCGCCTGCCCGTCCTGCGGACCGAAGCTGTGGTTCAGCCCCGCGGACGGCACCGGACCAGAGGTGCACGGCACGGACGCCGCGCTGGCGGCGGCCCAGCGGGCGCTGGCGGCCGGCGCGGTGGTCGCGGTCAAGGGCGTCGGCGGCTACCACTTGGCCTGCTCGGCCGAGAACGACCTGGGCGACACGGCCGGCGACACGGCCCTGGCGCGCCTGCGCGCCCGCAAGGGCCGGCCCGACAAGCCGTTCGCGGTGATGGTGCGCGACCTGGCGACGGCCGCCCTGGTGGCCGACCTGTCGTCGGCGGAGGCGGCGCTGCTGGCGTCGCCAGCCGCTCCGATCGTGCTCGTCCGCCGCTCGCCCGCGGCGGGGATATCGGGGATATCGGGGCTATCGCGGCTGGTCGCCCCCGGCACCCCGCTGGTGGGGCTGCTGCTGCCGTACACGCCCGTGCACCACCTGCTGTTCGCGCCGGTCCCGGGCGGCGGCCCGCCACCGCCGCGGATGCTGGTGATGACCAGTGGCAACCGTTCGGGCGAGCCCATCTGCTTCGCCGACGACGACGCGCGGGACCGGCTCGCCGGCCTCGCCGACGCGTTCCTCCGGCACGACCGACCGATCCTCCTGCCGTGTGACGACTCGGTGGTGCGCTGCGACTACGGGGACGACGGAGACGACGGGCAGGTGCTGCCGGTGCGGCGCTCCCGCGGATACGTTCCGCTGCCGGTGGACCTCGGCCGCCCTGTCCGGTCGGTGCTCGCCGTGGGCGGCGAGGGCAAGAGCACGTTCTGCCTCACCACGGACCGTCGCGCGTTCGTGTCCCAGCATCTGGGTGACATGGGCAGCCTGGCGGCGCTCGGGGCCTTCGAGCGGTCCGCCGCGCACCTGACCGACCTGTACGGCGTCGCGCCGGAGACGCTCGCCGCCGACCTCCATCCGGGATACGTCACTCGGGCCTGGGCCGAACGCGCGGCGGCCACGGGGGCCGAAGACGCGGCCGCCGGGAACCCGGTGGCGGGGGCGAACCAGGCCTCCACCTACGGGTCACGGTCCGCCGGCCGGTCGCCGCACCTGGTCCAGCACCACCACGCCCATGTGGCCGCCCTGCTCGCCGAGCACGGCAGGCTCGGCGACACCATCCTCGGGGTCGCGTTCGACGGCACCGGCTACGGGCTCGACGGCACGATCTGGGGCGGCGAGGTGCTGCTGGTAGGCCCGGACGTCGCCCGCGCCGAGCGGGTCGCGCACCTGCGTCCGATCGGCCTGCCCGGGGGCGACGCCGCCGTCCGCAATCCGTACCGGGTCGCGCTCGCCCATCTGGCCGCCGCCGGCCTGGACTGGACCGCGGACCTGGCGCCGGTGCGGGCCTGCTCCGTGGCGGAGTTGCGCACCCTGCGCACCGCGCTGGACCGGGGCGTGGCCTGCGTGCCCTGCACGAGCATGGGCCGCCTGTTCGACGCGGTGGCGTCGCTGCTCGGGGTGCGCCACCGGATCACCTACGAGGCGCAGGCTGCCGTCGAGCTGGAGGCGCTCGCCGCGGACGGGCTCACCGCGGCGGAGCTCGGCGGCGCCGGGCTCGGCGGCGCCGGGCTCGGCGGCGCCGGGCTCGGCGGCGCCGGTGCCTGCCGGCTCGCCTTCGGCCTGGCGG
>NZ_CDWWEW010000008.1:30135-37209 GCF_977966315.1 Frankia sp. CeRuru1 | reverse complement strand
ATGCCGACCAGTCCGCGTGCGGGGCAACCCGCCGCCCCCGAGGATCTCGTTGACGTCGACGGCCTGCTCGCCGCCTACCACGAGATCCATCCCGATCCCACCGATCCGACCCAGCGGGTGTCGTTCGGCACGTCCGGTCATCGTGGCTCGGCGCTGCGCGGCTCCTTCAACGCCGACCACATCCTGGCCACCACCCAGGCGATCTGCGACTACCGGAAGGAGGCCGGCGTCGACGGACCGCTGTTCGTCGGGATCGACACGCACGCACTGTCGGCGCCCGCGCTCGCGAGCGCCCTGGAGGTCCTCGCCGCGAACGGCGTCGCGGTACGCATCGCCCCGGACGGCGAGGCCACCCCGACCCCGGTGATCTCGCACGCGATCCTGCGCCACAACCGCGAGCGCACGTCAAGCAACAGGACGGGCAGGACGGGCGCCACCGGCGCGACCGGCCTGGCGCGCGGCCTCGCCGACGGCATCGTCGTCACGCCGTCGCACAATCCGCCCGCCGACGGCGGGTTCAAGTACAACCCGACGCACGGCGGTCCGGCGGACACCGGCGTCACCAAGGTCATTCAGGATCGCGCGAACGCCCTGCTCGACGGTGGCCTCGCGGGCGTGGCCCGGGTGCCATACCCGCAGGCGCGCGCCGCCGCCGTGGTCCACGACTACGTCGGCGCCTATGTCGCGGACCTCGGCGACGTCATCGATCTCGACGCGATCCGCGGCGCCGGGGTGCGCATCGGCGTCGACCCGCTCGGTGGGGCGAGCCTCGTGTACTGGCAGGCCGTCGCCGAGCGGTACAAGCTGGGCCTCGACGTGGTGAACACCACGATCGACCCGACCTTCGCCTTCATGACGACCGACTGGGACGGCATGATCCGGATGGATCCGTCGTCGCCGTACGCGATGGCCTCCCTGGTGCGGCTGGCCGGCTCGTTCGACGTCGCCCTCGCCAACGACGCCGACGCCGACCGGCACGGCATCGTCACCGGCACGGCCGGGCTGTTGAACCCGAACCACTACCTCTCCGCGGCCATCGCCTACCTGTTCGGCCACCGCCCAGGCTGGCCGACCGGGACGGCGATCGGCAAGACGCTGGTCAGTTCCAGCATGATCAACCGGGTCGGGGCGAGCCTCGGCCGCGACGTGGTCGAGGTGCCGGTGGGCTTCAAGTGGTTCGTGGCCGGTCTGACCGACGGGAACCTGGGCTTCGGCGGTGAGGAGAGCGCGGGCGCGTCGTTCCTGCGCCGCGACGGCGCGGTGTGGACGACCGACAAGGACGGGATCATCGCCTGCCTGCTCGCCGCCGAGATGACGGCGGTCACCGGCCGGGACCCCGGGCAGTTGTACCGGGAGCTCACCGATGCCCACGGCGCCCCGGCCTACCGACGGGTCGACGCGCCGGCCACCCCGGCGCAGAAGAAGATCCTGGCCGCGCTCACCCCGGAGAGCCTTAGCGCGACGACGCTCGCCGGTTCGCCGGTGACCGCCGCGCTGTCGCACGCGCCGGGCAACGGCGCGGCGATCGGCGGGGTGAAGGTCATCACCGACGACGCCTGGTTCGCCGCCCGGCCCTCCGGCACCGAGGACGTCTACAAGATCTACGCGGAGAGCTTCCGGGGCCCCGGGCATCTCGACGAGGTCATCACGGAGGCACAGGCGATCGTCGACGCCGCCCTCGCCCGCGGCTGATCCTGCCGGTCCCAGGCCGGTCCCGGAGCCGGCCGGGGACCGGGCCGGGGACCGTCAGGACGGAAGAAGCCGCCCGATGAACGCCTGGAGCTGCTCGATGTTGCGGCACTCCACCATCTCGTCGACGAGCTCGGCGTACACGTTTGTCGCCGAGTCGCCCGAGCCCCAGTAGCTGCGCGGCTCCGGGTTGAGCCAGTAGGAGTGCCGGGCCTGCGAGCACAGTCGCCTGAAGATGGTCGCCGAGGTCGGTCGGTAGTTGTTCCGGGCGTCACCGAGGATCAGCAGCGACGTCTTGGGACCGACCGCCTCGGGGTACTTCTCGGCGAAGACCTCGATGGCATGCCCGTAGTCGCTGTGCCCGTCGAACCAGACGAGGTCCGCCTCTCCGGAGATGCGGGCCATCATGTCGCCGAGGTCGAGGCCGCGCAGATACCTGGTGACCTCGTCGGTCGTGTCGATAAAGGCGAACGCCCGGACCTTGGCGAACTGCTCGCGCAGCGCATGGGTCAGCATCAGGGTGAAATGCGCGAACGAGGCCACCGAGCCGGAGACGTCGCACAGCACGACCAGCTCGGGCTTGTGCGGCTTGTGCGGGCGGTGCCTGGTCTCCACCGGTACGCCGCCGGTAGCCAGCGACGCCCGCACCGTGCGCCGGAAGTCCAGCCGGCCGATGCGGCCGAGCCGGCGCCGCGCGGTCAGCCGGGTCGCCAGCCGCCGGGCGAGCGGGTAGACCTGCCGGCGCAGCTCCACCAGGTCCCGCTGGGAGGCTCGCAGGAACTCGACCTGGTCGCTGAGCGGCTTCACCGCGGTGCGCTCGACCGCATCGAGGCCGCGTTCCTCGGCCATCCGCCGCCGCACCTCGGTGGACACCATCTCCTCGAACTCGCGGATCCGGTCGGTGATGGTCTGCCGGGCGGCCCGTTCGGCGAGTCCGCCACGTTCGGAATCCGCCAGCATCGCCGCGAGCAGATCGGCGATGAGGGTCTCCGCCGACATCACCCGCAGCACCCGGTAGATGAACCACGAGCGGGCGGAGCTGCCGCGCGCCGACCCGAACGCACTCACCGCCTGCCGGGCAAGCGCGCGCAGCGCCTCGTCGTTGCCGTCACGCAGCGCGTCGAGCAACTGGTCGCGCAGCACCTGGCGCAGCTCCTCCAGCTGCTCGGGCGACAGCTCGCCGGGGTCGACGCCGACGTCCCCCGCCGCGCCGTTCGCCGCCCCGGCCGGGTCGCCCAGGTCGCCCAGGTCGCCCAGGTCGTCCAGCGACACGCCGTCCCCGATCCGGGGCGGGAAGTACAGGTCGAACAGAGTATCGAAAGCCGGCCGGTACAGCGGCCGCTTGCACAGGGTTGCCGCGAACGCCGCCCGGACGGCGTCCCGCTCGGCCCAGCCCAGCGCGCCGACGGCCCTGGCGGCATCCACGGTCTCGGCGCTGCTCACCGGGACACCGGCCCGGCGCAGCGCCGCGGTGAAATCGACGGTGCGGTCCAGCAGGTTCATGCCGGCGCCCCCTCGTGGACGTGCGGCCGTGGCGACGGCCGTCAGCTGGCAATCGGTTCGATGGATTCGATCAGTTCAATGGAGTTGATGGAGTCGATGGGTTGGGCTCGGGCGGTTCAGTTCGCGCCGAGCTTGAGGTGACTGATGGCTCGGGCCTGGTCGCTGGCGTGCTTGAGAACGACGCCGAGGGTCGAGGCGACGGCGGCCTCGTCGAACGTGTCGAATCCGAGCGCGAGCACGGTCTGGCCCCAGTCGATGGTCTCGGCGATGGAGGGCGCCTTCTTCAGTTCCATCGCCCGCAGCGCGCGGACGATCCGGACCAGCGATTCGGCCTGCCTCTCCGGGAGATCGGGCACCCGGGAGAGCACGATCTCCTTCTCCCGCTCGGCCGAGGGATAGTCCAGGTTGAGGTAGAGGCAGCGCCGCTTGAGCGCCTCGGACAGCTCCCGCGTCGCGTTGGAGGTCAGGATGACGAAGGGACGGCGGGTGGCGCTGATGGTACCGAGCTCCGGAATCGTCACCTGGAAGTCGGACAGCACCTCCAGCAGCAGGCCTTCCACCTCGACGTCGGCCTTGTCGGTCTCGTCGACGAGCAGCACCGTCGGCTCCTGGCGGCGGATCGCCGTCAACAGCGGCCGAGAGAGCAGGAACTCCTCGCTGAAGATGTCGTCGTGGGCCTGCTGCCAACCCTCGGCACCGCCGTCTCCCGATCTGGCCTGAATGCGCAGCAGTTGCTTCTTGTAGTTCCATTCGTACAATGCGCGAGCTTCATCAAGCCCTTCGTAACACTGCAGCCGAATGAGCTCGGCGCCAACCGCGGTCGCCAGCGCCTTCGCGAGCTCGGTTTTACCGACACCCGCGGGCCCCTCCACAAGCAGCGGTTTACGCAGCCGATCCGCGAGGAAGACTGTGGTGGCAATCGCCTCGTCCGCAAGGTATCCGGTCACGCGAAGCCGTTCCCGCACATCAGCGACGTCGGCGAAAGCGTGTTCCTGCAGCGACATGGCCACCTTCCGTCCCCGTGTCAGGCATCGCCATGTCCATACTGCCAGGCTAGCGCCGCAGACGGGTGACTACGCCTTGCGCGCCGCCGTCCGCCGGGCGGATACCCGCGGGCTGCTCATCGACCTGTTCGCCGCCGGTTCACCCGGGGATTCTCCCGAGGTGTTCGCCGGTTCAGCCGATCCGCTCGTAGGCGGGAAGAGTGAGGAACTCGACGAAGGTCTTGCCGAGCGCCGTCTCCTCGAACACCGCCGCCGCGTCCTTCCAGCGGCCGTTGTCGAAGGCGGCGGCGCCGATGGAGAGCCGGATCTGGTCCAGCACCTCCGCCAGAGTGGTCCGGACCAGATCGGCCGTGACCGGACGGCCGTCGTCGAGCACGACCCCGGCGGCTATCCACTGGAAAATCTGACTACGGGAGATCTCAGCGGTGGCGGCGTCCTCCATCAGGTTGTCGATGCCGACCGCCCCGATCCCGCGCAGCCAGCTCTCCAGGTAGCGCACCCCGACGCTGATGTTCCCGCGGACCCCGGCCGCGGTGACGGAACCCGGAGTGTCGCGCACCGCCAGCAGGTCGCCGGCGCCGACCTTGACGTCGTCACGCAACCGGGTGAGCTGGTTCGGCTCGTCGCCGAGCACCGCGTCGAAGACCTCGGTACACACCGGCACCAGGTCAGGGTGCGCCACCCAGCTCCCGTCGAACCCGTCCGCGGACTCCCGCTCCTTGTCGGCGCGCACCTTCGCCAGGGCCGCGGCGTTGATCTCGGAGTCGCGCCGCGACGGGATGAACGCCGCCATCCCGCCGATCGCGTGCGCGCCGCGGCGATGACAGGTGGAGACCAGCAGCTCGGTGTAGGCGCGCAGGAACGGCACCGTCATCGTCACGCCGTTGCGGTCGGGCAGCAGGAACTCCGTCGGCCGGGACGCGAACGTCTTGATGGTGGAGAACATGTAGTCCCAGCGGCCGGCGTTGAGTCCGGCGGAATGCTCCCGCAGCTCGTAGAGGATCTCCTCCATCTCGAAGGCGGCGGGCAGCGTCTCGATGAGGACGGTCGCCCGGATGGTGCCGACGGGCAGGCCGAGCTCAGCCTGCGCCGCGGTGAACACGTCGTTCCACAGCCGGGCCTCGAGATGACTCTCCAGCTTCGGCAGGTAGAAGTACGGCGCCACGCCCGTGGCCCGCAGGGCATGCGCGTTGCGGACCAGGTGCATCCCGGCGTCGAAGAGCGCGGCGACGATCGGCTCCCCGTCGACGGTGACATGCCGCTCCGGCAGGTGCCAGCCGCGCGGGCGCACCACGAGCGTCGCCGTGGACTCGTCGAGCTCGTAACGACGGCCGTCGGGCGAGGTGAAGGCGAGCGTGCCGGCAACGGCCTCACTCAGATTGTGCTGCCCGACGACCATGTTCGACCAGGTCGGCACATTAGCGTCCTCGAGGTCCGCCATGAAGACCCGGGCACCGCTGTTGAGCGCGTTGATGAGCATCTTGGCGTCGGTCGGGCCGGTGATCTCGGCCCGGCGGTCGACCAGCCCCGGCGCCGGTGACGCGACCCGCCAGTTCCTGGCCCGGATGTCGGCGGTCTGCGGCAGGAAGTCGAGGGTGGCCCCGGCGGCGATCGCGGCGCGGCGGGCGGCCCGGGCGGCGAGCAGTTCGGCACGCCGGCCGGCGAACGTGCGGTGCAACCCGGCGACGAAGGCCAGCGCGTCGTCGGAGAGCACCGCGTCGACCTGATCCGCGGTGAGTCCCGGCACGGTCCGCACCGCGGACACCCCGTGCACCGTCACCCCGTCCAACGAGCCCATACCTATTCCCTTCCCGGTTCCGTTGCGTCCCGGACGGCCCGATCCGGCGGGCCCGGTGACCCGGACCTCAGATGACCCGGGCCCGGTAACCCGGACCTCAGGTGACCCGGACCTCAGGTGACCAGATGCCCGTCGCCGACGCCGACCCACGTCGTCGAGGTCAGCTCGGGCAGCCCCATCGGGCCGCGGGCGTGCAGCTTCTGGGTGGAGATGCCGATCTCGGCACCCATCCCGAACCGCTCCCCGTCGGTGAAACGGGTCGAGGCGTTCACCATGACGGCCGCGCTGTCGCAGGTCGTGATGAACCGTCGCGACGCCGGCAGAGACCGGGTGACGATCGCCTCGGTGTGCCCGCTGCCCCAGCGCCGGATGTGCGCGACCGCGTCGTCGAGAGAATCGACGACGGCGACGGCCATGTCCAACGACAGGTACTCGGCCGCCCAGTCGTCGTCTGTGGCGGGCAGCACCCGCGGATCGACGGCGCGCACCGCCTCGTCGCCGTGCACGGTGACCCCGGCGTCGTGCAGGGCGGCCAGCACCCGAGGCAGGAACTCCCCGGCCACGCCAGCGTGCACGAGCAGGGTCTCCGCCGAGTTGCACACCGAGACCCGCTGGGTCTTCGCGTTGACGGTGATCGCAAGCGCCTGGTCGAGGTCGGCGTCGGCGTCCACATACACGTGGCAGTTGCCGACCCCGGTCTCGATGACGGGCACCGTCGACTCCTCGACGACCGCCCGGATCAGACCCGCGCCACCCCGCGGGATGAGCACGTCGACGAGCCCGCGCAGCCGCATCAGGTGCTTGACCGCGTCGTGGTCCACCCCGGGGACAAGCTGCACCGCGTCCGCCGGCAAGCCGCTCGCGACGGCGGCGGCGCGCAGCACCGCCACCAGCGCGGTGTTGGAACGCACCGCGGAGGCGCTCCCGCGCAGCAACGCGGCGTTGCCGCTCTTGAGGCACAGGCCCGCGGCATCCACCGTGACGTTCGGCCGGGCCTCGTAGATGATCCCGACGACGCCGAGGGGCACCCGGATCTGGCGCAGCTCCATCCCGTTCGGCAGCACCCGGCCGCGCACGACC
>NZ_CDWWEW010000008.1:16357-29730 GCF_977966315.1 Frankia sp. CeRuru1 | reverse complement strand
CGGCCGCGCACGACCTCGCCGACCGGGTCCTCCAACGCCGCGACCTGACGCAGGCCGTCGGCCATGCCGGCGAGCCGGGCCGGGGTGAGGGTGAGCCGGTCGACCATCGCCCCGGCGGTGCCCGCCGCCCGCGCGGCAGCGACGTCCTCGGCGTTCGCGGCGAGAATCTCCGTGGAACGGGCGATCAACGCGTCGGCCATGGCGAGCAGCGCGCGGTCCTTCTCGGCGCGGCTACGCGGGGCCAGCAGGGCCGCCGCCGCCTTGGCACGGACGGCGCTGCCTCGGACATCCTCCGCAGAGGTGCTCATCTCGGGTCCTCCGTTAGGCGGGCGCCGCGGCGCTGCCCGCCGCTACGAGGCTACCGGTGGCACGGCGGTCGTGCCGTTCATCGCTCCTCACCCGCATCCGTCACCTACTCATCCCTGCATCCGTTAACTACTCATCTACTTATCCCGTTATCCAGGTCCGCGATCCGCCAGGTCCGCGACAGGCAGGGACGCGGAGGGTGATAACCGGAACAGCCAGAAAGGCGCGCAGTTCGGACCCCGTGACGATCATCTCGACGGGGTTGCCTACCGTGCTCGCATGCGTGCGCTGCACACGTCCGACTGGCATCTCGGGCGTGGCCTGTACGGTCACGACCTGATGCCGGCCCAGGCGGCCTTCGTCGATCATCTCGTCAACGTCGTCCGTTCCGAGGGCGTCGACGTCGTGCTCATCGCCGGCGACGTGCACGATCGGGCGATCCCGCCGGTGGGCGCGCTGGAGCTCTTCGACGAAGCGCTCTCCCGACTGCGCGGCGCCGGCGCCCGGGTCGTGGTGATCAGTGGCAACCACGACGCGGCCCGCCGGCTCGGCGACAAGGCCGGCCTGCTCGACCCCCGCGTCCGCATCCGGACGGATCCGGCCGCGGTCGGGGATCCGGTCGTCGTCGAGGATCCCGCCGGGGCGGTCCGGGTGTACGCGATCCCCTACCTGGAGCCGTCGGCGGCGAACTCCCAGCTTCCCGAACCGGCGCAGGCGCCATCCGGCTCGGGCGCCCCGGCCGCCGGGCTCCCCGCCGCGACGATGCACCGGGCGATGCACCGGGCCATGCACGCGGTGCGGGCCGACCTCGCACGGTATCCGGATGCCCGGTCCGTCGTGGTGGCGCACGCCTGGGTCACCGGCGGGGCGGCGAGCGAGAGCGAACGTGACATCAGCGTCGGCGGAGTGGGCAATGTGCCGGCCCAGTTGTTCGAGGGGATCACCTATACCGCACTCGGCCATCTGCACCGGCCACAGGCGATCGCCCCGTCCGTCCGCTACAGCGGATCGCCACTGGCCTATTCCTTCTCGGAGTCCGGCGACGCGAAGGCGTCGCTGCTCGTCGAGATCGGTCCGACCGGGCTGGGGAACGTGACCCGGATCGGCGTTCCCGCCCGGCGGCGGATGGCCCTGCTGCGCGGCAGTCTTGCCGACCTCCTCACCGACCCCGCCCATGCCCCGCACGAGGCCGACTTCGTCTCCGCCGTGCTGACCGACCCCATCCGCCCCATGGACGCCATGGCCCGGTTGCAGCGCCGGTTCCCCTTCGCCCTGCGGCTCGCGCATGAACCGGAGACGGAACCCGACGAGATGCTCAGTTTCGGCCGGCGGACCCGGGGACGCTCGGAGCTGGAGATCGCCGAGGCCTTCGTCGCCCATGTGCGCAGCGCTCCCTCGGCTCGGGAACGTGCTCTGCTCGCCGAAGCCCTCGGCGCTGCCCGCCGGGCCGAGGAGGAAGTCGCCTGATGCGTCCCCACCACCTGACCCTGGCGGCGTTCGGCGCCTTCCCCGGCACCGTCGAGATCGATTTCGACGTCCTCGGCAGCGGCGGCCTGCTCCTGCTCTGCGGGGAAACCGGGGGCGGCAAGACGACGCTGCTCGACGCGGTCGGGTTCGCGCTGTTCGGCCGGGTGCCGGGGATGCGTGGGGAGGTCTCCGGGCCGCCGGACCTGCGCTCGCACCACGCCGCGGCATCCCTGCGGCCGGAGGTGACGCTGGAGTTCACGGTGGCGGCGGGACGCTTCCGGATCACCCGCAGCCCCGCCTGGGACAAGCCGAAACGCGGCGGCGGGACGACCCGCGCCCATCCGACGGCGCGGCTGGAACGGTTTGACGGCGCCGGCGGCTGGGAGATGACCGCCACCCGCATGGAGGACGTCGGCCATGAGATCGATCTGCTCGTCGGCATGAGCGACAAGCAGTTCTTCCAGGTCATCCTGCTCCCGCAGGGACGCTTCGCTGACTTTCTCCAGGCCGACCACGGCGCGCGCGAGAAGCTCCTGAAGCGGCTGTTCCACGTCAACCGCTTCGAGCACGCCGAGCAGTGGCTGCTGGACCGGGCAAAGATCGCCGCCGAACGGCTGGCGCTGGCCCGCGCCGAGCTCGACCGGGTGACCGCCCGGGTCTCGCAGGTGGCGGCCGTCGACGAGCCGGAGGATCCGACGGCCGACGCCGGCTGGGCCGCGGACCTCGCCGGGACCGCCGCGGCGGCGGCCATCTCGGTCGACGAGGCGGCCGGCGCGGCGGCAGCGCGGCGCACCTCGGCCGAGGAGGCCCTGGACCAGGCACGCGACCTCGCCCGACGCGTCGAGCAGCGCCGGATACTGGCCGCCCGGCAGGAGGAGCTCGCGGCACAGGCACCCCGGATCGAGCTGCTCACCACCGGGCTGGACGCGGCCCGCCGGGCCGCTGTCGTCGCGCCCGCCCTGGACGAGGTCCGCCGCCGCACCGCGGCGGTCCACCGGGCCGAGGCCGACGAACGCGACGCCCGGGACCGGCTCGGACGCCATCCATCCGGGCTCCTCCCCGGGGGAGAACCCGCCCCCTCGGGACCGCTGCCCGAGGAGGCCACCAGGAGGCCTGCCGAGGCGCCTGCCGAGGAACTCGCCCGCCTGGCCCGCCTCGCCCACACCGAGACCGGGCGACTGGAAACGTTGACCGACACCCTCGCCGCCGCCGAGCGGGACGCCGAGGATGCCGCCGGTGCCGACCGGGACACGGCCGCCCATACCCGGTCCGCCGCCGAACTCGCCGAGGCGATCAGCGTCACGCTGCCCCGCGCCCGTGTCGAGGCCGAGGCCCGGGTGGAGGTCGCCCGGCGAGCCGGCGCCGCCCTGCCCGGCCTGGTCGAACGGGCCCGGTGGGCCAAGGAGCTGGCCTCCGCCGTCCGGGAGGGGCGGCAGGTGCGGACCGTGGCCGACGAGGCCGAACGAGACGCATCCGCGGCCCGGACCCACGCATCCGACCTCCGGCGGCAGCGATTCGACGCCATCACCGCCGAACTCGCCGCCGCGCTTGTCCATGACACGCCTTGTCCGGTCTGCGGGGCCCTGGAGCATCCCGACCCGGCCGAGACCCGGGCCGATCATGTGAGCAAGGACGCCGAGACCGCGGCCGGGCAGGAGGCGGACCGGCTCGCCGACGCCGCGACGAGGGCAGGCCGGGCGGTGGCCCACTGGGAGTCCCGGGTCCGGGCGCTGCACGCCGACCTGGTCGGCCCAACGGACGGGGACGACCGCGCGGACCCGAACGACCGGGCGGACCCGGACCACAGCGCGGACCCGGACGACCGCGTCGAGGCCGCCTTCACCGAGATCCGCGCGCTTCCGGTCGCGACGCTGCTGGGCGGCTCCGAGGCGCCGGTCGCGGATCGGCTCGATGAACTCGCCGCCGTGCTGACCCACGCGGTCCGCGCCCGGACCCGGGCGGCGAAGAAGCTCGCCGCGGCGGAGGCCGCGTTGCGCGAGGTCCACGAGAACGAGAAGGAGACCGCGGCCCGCCATTCCGCCGCACGGACCGCGGCGCAGGCAGCCCGGGAACGCGCGGCGGACGCCCGGGGCCGTGCCGCCCGGCGGCTCGCCGGCGTTCCGGCGGAGCTATGCGACCCCGAGGCACTGGCCGCGCGCCGCCGTGCCGTCACCGCCCTCGCCGCCGATCACGAGGCCGCGCAGGCCGCAGCCCTGGCAGCCGAGCAGGCCCGGGCCGAACACATCCGCGCCGGGACGGCCGCCCTCGACCAGGCGCGGCAGGCGGGGTTCTCCGACCTGGACGACGCCGCCGAGGCCGTGCGGGACTCCGACTGGATGCGCCGCGCCGCGGACGAGGTCCGGGCCCATCGGGACGAGCTCGTCGCCGTCGGGGCCAGGCTGGCGGGCGAGGATCTCGCCGTCGACCCGGACACCGAGGTCCCGCTGGCCGACCACGAGACGGCCGTGGCCGACGCCCGCGAGGTCCACGAGAGCGCGCTCGCCACGGCCGCACGCGCCCGGGAACGGGCCGAACGGCTGGCCGCGCTGGTCACGGAGTTCACCGAGAAGCTCACTACCCTGGATCCGCTGCGGGAGGCGGCGGACGAGCTGCGGGGACTTGCCGATCTGGCCGCCGGGCGGGGTGCCAACACCGAGCGCATGCCGCTGTCCAGCTTCGTGCTGGCGGCCCGGCTGGAAGAGGTGGCCGCTGCCGCCAGCCATCGGCTCGCGGCGATGAGCGGCGGCCGGTTCACTCTGGTGCACGACGCGGGGGAAAGCCGCGACAAGCGCCGGCGCGCCGGCCTCGGGCTGCTGGTCGACGACGCCTGGACCGGCCGGCGGCGCGACACCGCCACCCTGTCCGGCGGGGAGACCTTCCAGGCGGCGCTGTCACTGGCCCTCGGGCTCGCCGACGTCGTGACGGCCGAGGCGGGAGGCCGGCGGATGGACGCGCTGTTCATCGACGAGGGTTTCGGCACGCTCGACCCGGACAGCCTCGACGAGGTGATGACCGTCCTCGACGAGCTGCGTTCCGGCGGCCGGCTCGTCGGCGTCGTCAGCCATGTCACCGAGCTGCGCCAGCGCATCCCGAACCAGATCCGGGTCGTCAAAGGGGTCGGCGGCAGCCGGGTCGAGACCACGTCCTGACCCGGACGCACCACTGACCCGGACACACTGCTGGCCCTAACACACCGCTGGCCCGGATACACCACTACTCGGCCGGCCTAGCCGGGAAAACCGCATCCCAGGCCAGGACCCGGGATCGGGAAACGGCCACCACCGGATTCCGGTGGTGGCCGTTTCGGCATTGCCAGACGGACCAGGGATCGGATCATTTCATCGAGTCTTCAACGGAGATGTCCGGCTACGAGAACAGGTTTATGGTGACCGACTTTCCACTGAACGGTCTCTGGAGGGGGAAGGTACGGCTGTAGTTGTCCGAGTTGTCGGAACACTGGACGCTGAAGGTGACGCTTGTGCCGGCCACCGGAACCTGCTGGAGGCTCAGGCTGTAGAAGCCGCCGGCGCCGACGCCGGACGAGTCGAACTCGCCGGCCGTCGTGCGGACCGCCACGCCCACCGCGGCGCTGGCCGGGCACCTGGCGACGCCGCCGATCAAGACGTTCGAACTGTTCAGATCCGCGCTCGCGGGAAGGGCCGATGCCAGCGTCAGCGCGCCGGCGGCTCCGGCCGAGGCGAAGAGACCCACGGTCTTACGCATTCTCATGACGAAATAACCTCTCTCAACAGATGCGACCTCTTGCCCGCCGAGGGAAGGTTACCCGACTCCGGAAACGTTATTCGCCGCCGTCGCCATTTTTTGCGCCGAGGCCTTTTCAGTTTTATCGGCAACTTTCCGGGTAGCCGGGGCGGAATGCCGGGAGAGAGCTGTTGATGGGCTCTCTCGAATTCCGGGAAACGAGGCACGATAGTCGCCGGTTTCCACTGGAATATCGCCGTCCAAGCCATCCTCCCCAGCCGATATGTCTAATTATATGGATGGGGCTATCTGGACGGCCTTGTCCCGGCCGGGAAACGGCTCGTCCTGGGCCGGGAAACGGGCCGGCGCGCCTGGCTGGCACCTCAGCCCGGGCCGGGTGAGATAGCCGGCCGGGTCAGCGGGCCGGCAGCAGCAGCACGAGATCGTCGCGGTGGACGATCTCACGTTCGTACGACGGTCCGAGTTCCATGGCGAGGTCGGCCGTCGAACGCCCGAGCATCACGGGCAGCTCCGCCGCGTCGAAGGCGACGAGCCCCCGCGCCACGGACCGCCCGTCGGGGTCGACCAGGTCCACCGGGTCCCCGGCGGCGAAGTCCCCCTCCACGCCGGTTATCCCGGCGGGCAGCAACGACGCCCGCCGCCGTACCACCGCGGCCACCGCCCCGGAGTCCAAGTGCAGCCGGCCCTCGGGGGCGGTCGCGTGCGCCAGCCAGAGCAGGCGGGAGGCCCGACGCGGCCCGGTGGAGTGGAAGACGGTGCCGACCTCGTCCCCCCGCAGCACCGGTGCGGCGTTCGCGGCCGAAGTGATGATCGCCGTGACGCCGCCGGAGGCCGCCATCCGAGCTGCCTCGATCTTGGTGGCCATCCCGCCGACCCCGACACCGGCGGTGCCCGTGCCCCGGGCGGTCAGCCCGTCCAGGTCGGTGTCCGAACGCACCTCGCGCACCATGGTCGCCGGACCCAGCCGGGGGTTGGCGTCGTACAGGCCGTCCACGTCAGACAGGAGCACCAGCAGGTCCGCCGACACGAGATGGGCGACGATCGCGGCGAGCCGGTCGTTGTCGCCGACCCGGATCTCCTGGGTGGCCACCGCGTCGTTCTCGTTGATGATCGGGATGACGTCGAGCTCGAGCAGCCGGTCGAGCGCGGTCCGGGCGTTGCGGTAGTGGGTGCGGCGGATCACGTCGGTCGCCGTCAGCAGCACCTGGCCGACCTGGTGACCGGCCCGTCCGAACGCCGCCGCGTAACTGTGTACGAGCGAGCTCTGGCCGACGCTCGCCGCCGCCTGCTGGGTGGCGAGGTCACGCGGCCGCCGGGCCAGGCCGAGCGGGGCGAGACCCGCGGCGATGGCCCCGGAGGACACCAGCACCAGTTGTTGTCCGGCCCGGGGCAGCACCGCGGCCACCAGCGCCTCGAGCCGGTCGGCGTCCAGCCCGCCGACGGCCGTCGTCAGCGAGGACGAACCGACCTTGACGACGACCCGGCGCGCGTCGGTCACGAACGGACGCACGCCTTCATCCTTCTTCTTCTCCTCGTACCGCCGGTTCTCCTCGTACCGCCGGGTCGACGGCGACGGCGGCGCGGCGAGCCATCCGTTCGGCCCGGGTCAACCGCACCGAGGCCCGCAACCGGTCGTCGGTCCCGCGCGGCCCGAGGGACACTGGGGAACCCGTGTCCCCACCTCGGCCGGGTGACGGTGCCGCACCGGCGACCGCGGTGCCGGCCGGCCCGCGACCACCCAGACCGGTCTCGGCGAGCCCGTCGACACCCGGCTGATCATCGCCGCCCAGCCCGCCGTTACCCAGCCCGCCGCCGCTCAGCGTCGGCTCCCAGTCGAACGTGACCTCGCCGATGGTCACCTCCACTCCCGCGGTGGCGCCGAGGCGGGCGAGCTCCTTCTCCACGCCGAGGCGGGCGAGCCGGTCTGCGAGAAAGCCGATCGCCTCGTCGTTGGTGAAGTCGGTCTGCCGCACCCAGCGCTCGGGCTTCGACCCGGTGATCAGGAAACCGTCACCGAGGGGGCGCACCGTGAAGTCGGGCTCGTTCACCGCGCGGGGACGCAGCACGATGCGGGTCGCCGCCCGGGCCGGCGCGGCCGCCCGGTGCTGGGCGACGATGTCGGCCAGGGCCAGGGACAGCGCGTGCACGCCACGTCGGGTCGCGGTACTCACCGCGAAGACCGCGAGGTCACGGGCTCGCAGCTCGGGGGCGACGAGCTCCGCGAGCTCCGCGGCGTCCGGAATGTCGATCTTGTTGAGGACGACCAGCCGGGGACGGTCAGACAGATCGGCGGAGTAGGCGGCGAGCTCGGCCTCGATGACGTCGAGGTCGGTCATCGGATCACGGCCCGGTTCCAGGGTGGCGCAGTCCAGCACATGCACGATCACCGAGCAGCGTTCGATGTGCCGGAGGAACTCCAAGCCCAGCCCGCGTCCCTCGCTGGCGCCCGGTATCAGGCCGGGGACGTCCGCGACCGTGTAGGGCGGATGATCACCCGCCTGCGCCACACCGAGATTGGGCACCAGCGTGGTGAAGGGATAGTCGGCGATCTTCGGCTTGGCCGCGCTGAGCACCGACACCAGGGAGGACTTGCCGGAGCTGGGAAAACCGACGAGCGCGACGTCGGCCACGGTCTTGAGTTCCAGCACGGCGTCGAGCTGCTCGCCGGGCTCGCCGAGTTCGGCGAACCCGGGGGCCTTGCGGCGGGCCGACGCGAGCGCCGCGTTGCCCCGCCCCCCACGGCCGCCGCGGGCCAGTACGAACGCGCTGCCCGGTCCGACCAGGTCGATGATCTGCTCGCCGTCCTCCGTCAGCACGACGGTCCCGTCCGGCACCGGGAGGACGAGGTCCGCACCGTCCGCTCCGTGCCGGTTCGACCCCTGGCCGGGGCGTCCCCGGGAGGCGCGCTGATGCGGATGGAAGTGGAAGTCGAGCAGGGTGGTCACGCTCGGGTCCACCACGAGGCGGACGTCACCACCCCGGCCGCCGTCACCACCGTCCGGCCCGCCCAGCGGCTTGAACTTCTCCCGGTGGATGGAGGCACAACCATGACCGCCGTCCCCGGCCGCCGCGTGCAGCACCACCCGGTCGACGAACGTCGGCATCACCGCCTCCTCTCCACATCCCTCCCTGCGAGAGACGCACCAAAGCCGCGCAACCACGCTCGGAAGGGCGGTGGTACGCGCGGCTGCTGGCTCACCGGTGATCGCCGAGATCGCCACCTGACGGCGGCCCAGGCCACGCCGTCGAACCGACAGCGTGGCCTTGACAACCAGATCAGGCGGGTACCGCAGCCTCGGCCACCACATTCACGACCCGACGGCCCCGCCGGTGACCGAACTGCACGTGCCCGGGCGAGAGCGCGAACAGCGTGTCGTCCTTACCGCGCCCGACCAGCTCACCCGGGTGGAAATGGGTCCCGCGCTGACGAACGATGATCTCGCCGGCCTTCACGTACTGACCGCCGAAGCGCTTCACGCCCAGCCGCTGCGCGTTCGAATCCCGCCCGTTGCGCGAGGAACTCGCGCCCTTCTTGTGCGCCATCCCGCTCAGGCCTTCCCGGTCTCGATGCCGGTCACCTTGAGACGCGTCAGCTTCTGGCGGTGACCCTGGCGCTTGTGGTAGCCGGTCTTGTTCTTGAACTTGTGGATCCGGATCTTCGGACCCTTGACGACGCCGACGACCTCGGCGGTGACCGCGACGGACGCGAGAGCGTCAGCGTCGTGGGTGACCGACTCGCCATCGACGAGCAGGAGCGCCGGAAGGTTCACGGCCGCGCCCGGCTCTCCGGGAAGGAGCTCGACGTCGACGACATCGCCGACGGCGACCCTGTGCTGCTTGCCGCCGCTGGCAACGACCGCGTACACCAGATCTCCCTGCTGTTGTTATGCCGCTGTGACCGCACGGAACCCGGAACGGCGTTCCCCGCGGAGCTTTGGGTGCGCATGGGCCGCGATCGACCGGAACGCGGCCGATCGGCGGTCATCCAGCGAGCATTGCCCGATAGCGAGCATCACTCAGTCCGGATGAGCATGCGGACTCCACCTTACAGGTCATCGGGAGTGGGGCGGAGGACCGCCCGCCGCATACCGCCCATTCCGTCCCGCGCATCCCCCGCATGGCAGTCACGCATCCCGCACGCGACGGGGCCCCGCCGGGCGAATCTCATCGCGGGTCCTCGCCCCGCTCGTCCGGGTCATATCCAGGGATGACCCGGACGGGCCATGGTGTAGGCCGCCGAGGAGGGAGAAGCATGGAACGTCCACCTGGCGGAGTTCCACGATGGATCGTGAGGCTTCGACGCCGGGAATGAGATCGCGTCGGGGGTGACGAGGATGTACTGGCAGCTGGTGGTCTGGGCCGCAGGGGCCGGTACCGCCGTCGCTCTGGCCGTCGTCTGCCGCCCGGCGGCCACCGCCGCCCGTCGTTATGGCTCGGTTCCCGGCACGGTCCCCGCCGCGACGGGCGCGCTGACCGTGCTGGTCGTCGTCGGTCTCACCCTCACGGCCTTCGCCGGCCTACCGCCCTGGGCAGGCGCCTGTTGGACGCTGGGCACCGCGGCCGCGGCCGGATGGATCGCGCTGCGCCGACGGGGTCCATCCGCTTGGGGGTTGCCCGATTCCGGGACGGAAGGCCGGCCGCCCGGTGGTCTCGAGGCGGGAGACGCAGGAGACGCGGCCGACCCCGCCGATGCGGCCTACACGGCCGACGAGCCGGTCCTACGCGGTCGGATGAGCCCGAGCCTCGCCGATCAGGACGATCTGGTGCAGTCGCTGACCATCGCCTCCTATGCCCTGCAGATGGGCGATCCAGGACGGGCCCGTCAGGCAGTCGAGGTAGCCCTGTCCCGTTCCCGGACCACCCTCGATCTGCTGCTGCGGGAGAATGCCGGCCGCGGGCTCGTGCGCCCGGGCCCGGCCGCCGGTCCGAGTCGGGCCGGGCCGACCGCCGCCTGAACGGCCGGTCCGGCTCTCCGCCAGGCCTCGATCAGCTCGGGGGCTCCGCCGAGGGCACGGACTCCAGCGACTCGGCCGGCTTGGACACCGGCCGGGAGGCCCGCCGCCGTCGGCCCCGGGCCGGTTTGCCCGCAGTGGGCAAGGCGTTGTCCGCGGTCGCGAGGCTGTCGGGATCATCGGAGTTGGCGTACACCGGCGGCAGGGCATCCTCGAAGCCGCCCGCGCCGGAGCCACCGCCGACGGGCACATGCCCGTTCGACCCAGTTGGGGAGCCGGCTGCCACGAGTCCCGGGGCGGCGGCAGCCGCGGCCACGTCCGCCGGCCCTGCCGCGCTGTCGGCCGCATGCGCGGGCGCGGGCACCGTATCCGCGGCGGTGACGCCCTCGCCGGCCATCGCACCCTCGCCGGCCATCGCACCCTCGCCGGCCGCCACGGCGACGTTCTCCGCGGCGCCAGGCGTCGATGATGCGACGGATCCGCCGGGTTCGCTGGATCCACCAGGTTCGCCGGACCCGGCGGACGCCTCGGCTTCGGATACGGACGTGGGCCCGGCCGACGCGGCGGCGGCGATGATCGCGGGGCCATCGACGGCACGCGTGGACACGGCACGCGTGGACGAGGAGCGGGCCCGACGACCGGACCCGGGCCCCTCCGCCGGCGCGGGCGCGGGCACCGCCACCGGAGTCGGCTGACCGGCACCGGACACGATGGTCCCGCTCGGCACGCCGACTGCGGCGTGTGCACCGCTGCCGCCGTCGAGGTGGATGACCACCCCTCGGCCGTTGCAGTGCACGCACGGCTCGCTGTAAGCCTCCAGCAGGCCCTGCCCCACCCGCTTGCGGGTCATCTGGACCAGCCCGAGGCTGGTCACCTCGGCGACCTGGTGCCGGGTACGATCCCGGCCAAGGCACTCGGTGAGCCGGCGCAGGACCAGTTCCCGGTTACTCTCCAGAACCATGTCGATGAAGTCGATGACGATGATGCCACCGATATCCCGCAGCCGCAGCTGACGGACGATCTCCTCGGCGGCCTCCAGGTTGTTCTTGGTGACCGTCTCCTCGAGATTGCCGCCCTTGCCGGTGAACTTGCCCGTGTTGACGTCGATGACCGTCATCGCCTCAGTCCGGTCGATGACGAGCGATCCACCCGAGGGCAGCCAGACCTTGCGGTCGAGGGCCTTGGCGAGCTGCTCGTCTACCCGGTACTCGGCGAAAACGTCACCGGTTCCGGTGTAGCGGCGGATCCGCGGCCGCAGATCGGGAGCCACTGTGTCGATGTACTCCTCGATCGTGGTGGCCTCACCCGAGCCCTGGACGACCAGCTCGGTGAAGTCCTCGTTGAAGATGTCCCGGATCACCCGGACGACCAGGTCCGGCTCGCCGTAGAGCAGCGAGGGCGCCGACGCCTTCTTCGCCTTGCGCTCGATGTCCTCCCACTGGGCGGCGAGCCGCTCGATGTCGCGTTCCAGCTCGGCCTCGCTGGCACCCTCGGCGGCGGTGCGCACGATGACCCCGCCGTCCTCCGGCGTGATTTTCTTCAGGATGCTCTTGAGCCGGGCTCGTTCGGTGTCCGGCAACTTGCGGCTGATCCCGGCGTTCTGCCCGTCCGGGACGAACACCAGGTACCGCCCCGGCAGGCTGATCTGGCTGGTGAGCCGCGCGCCCTTGTGCCCGATCGGATCCTTGGACACCTGGACCAGGACCGACTGGCCGGACTTGAGCACCTGCTCGATCTTGCGGGGCCGACCGTCCAGCCCGGAGGCGTCGTAGTTGACCTCGCCGGCATAGAGGACGGCATTGCGTCCTTTGCCGATGTCGACGAAGGCCGCCTCCATGCTGGCCAGCACGTTCTGCACTCGGCCGAGGTAGATGTTGCCCGCGTAGGACGCCGAGCTCGCCCGGGTCACGAAGTGCTCGACGAGTACCCCGTCCTCCAGCACGGCGATCTGGGTGCGGTCCCCCGCGTGGCGGACGACCATCCGGCGTTCGACTGACTCCCGCCGGGCCAGGAACTCCGCCTCGGTGACGATCGGCGGCCGACGCCGACCGCTGTCGCGGCCCTCCCGGCGCCGCTGACGCTTGGCCTCCAGACGGGTGGACCCGCTCAGCCCCCGGACCAGGTCCTCGTCCTTGCGGGTCTCCCGGACGTGGACGACCGTGTTCGGCGGGTCGTCGGCGAGCGCCGGCTCGTCGCCGCCGGCGCGCCGCCGCCGCCGGCGGCGGCGGCGGGCCCCTCCCAGCCGGTCGTCCTCGTCCTCACCGTCACGCTCGGCGTTTTCCTCCGCCGCGCCGGGGGGCGTCTCGGCGCCCTCATCCGACGCGCCGGCCGGCACCGACCCGGTTCCCTGCCCGGCCGCGGACGAGCCGTCCGCACCGTCCGCGTCCTGCGCCACACCCTCGCGACCCGTGTCGTCCGCGGCCGCGACGCCGTCCTCCGGGCCGGACTCCACGCCGTCCTCGTCGCCCCGGGCCCGACCACGACCACGGCGACCACGGCGCCGACGGCGGGTGGAGGCCGAGCCGCCCCCGTCCGGGTCGTCGTCGAATTCGCTGTCCTCCTCGCCGCCCGCGAGGTCGCCCATCGTGTCAAGATCGGTCGTGTCAAGATCGGTCATGTCGGGATCGGTCATGTCGGGATCGGTGACCACGTCCGCCTCGTCCCGGGGATGAGCCGGTGCCTCGGCATGCTGCCGCTCGGCGGACGGGAACGCCGTGCCCGCCACGGAGTCCACCGCGGTGGCGGCGGATCCGAGTTCGGCGGCACGCCGCCAGCGAGCCTCCACGACCGCCGGTTCGGGAGCCTGGAAGGTCACCATGGCGACCGGTCGCCGGAGCACGGGACGGATCGCCGGCTCGACGACCGGCCCGTTATGGATCCCGGCCCAGGTCGGAGCGGTCGCCCGCCTGGCCTTTGTCACCGCGC
>NZ_CDWWEW010000008.1:0-15898 GCF_977966315.1 Frankia sp. CeRuru1 | reverse complement strand
TTATGGATCCCGGCCCAGGTCGGAGCGGTCGCCCGCCTGGCCTTTGTCACCGCGCTCCGGGTGCTGCCGACCTCGGGCTCGGCAGAGCTCGACTCAGCAGAGCTCGACTCGGCGGTCGACTCCCGGGCCACCGGCTCGGCGACGCCGGGCTCATCGGTCCCGGGCTGCGCGGACTCCGGTTCCGCGGGCCCGGGCGTGTCCGCGGGCCCGGGCGTGTCGGGAGCCGACGCCACGGCGGCGGTCGAACCCGCGGGTACACCGACGGACCCGGTCGCACCGACATCCGGCATCGCCGGACCGAGGGCGGTCGCACCGGCCGGGTCCGGCACCGCGGCAGCGGGCGTCATCAGTCCGGCGATGGCACGACGGGCCCTGGTCCGTTTCGGCTTCGCAGCGACGTCCGGCGATACGACGTCCCGCGACACCTCCTCGGCGGGAGGGGCATCCTCGGCGGGAGGGGCGACCGCCACCTCGGTCACCTCACGCACCGCGCGGCGGCTGCGTGCCACCCGGGCGCGCCGCGCCGGCACCGGTCCGGTGGCCTCCGCCGTGTCGTGCGGGGCCGGGATGACAGTGACGGATTCGACGGTGGCGGGTTTATCGACCGGAACTGGTTCGCCGACCGGGGTGGTCGAGGGCGCGTCGCCGGAGGTCTCGTCTGGAAGGGGCCCGCCCGGGACCTGGGCGACGGCCGGGTCCGGAACCGGATTCCCGGCTGGCGCCACATCGGTCACGCTCGGCCCGGCGGTGACATGCTCATCGACGGGTGGGCCTGCCGCTCGTCCCGCGGCCCTGCGCCTACGCGCTGCCGGTCGGGTGGGCTCAGATTCAGTCTGGATAGTCAGATCGTCGTCGGGCACGGGTTAAGAAGCCTCTCGGGCTCCCGGGCGCGCTGCTCATGCAGTCGCGACCGCGCAGAAGCCGCTGTCTCGGTCCGGCGCGGGTACCGCCGGGAATCCTGCGACGCCCTGCAACACGCTGAGGTTCAACCCACCAGCCGGCCAGCGCCGTTGCGGTCCTGCGCCAGCGGGTCCGCCACAGTGCCGTCCTCGCGCAGTCGGCCCTGTTCGAGCCGGGTGGGCTCGGGCGGCACCGACGAGCGCAGGCCGGCTACCACGCCTAGGGCGGTCAGCACGTCGTCTGGTCGTACAGCGGGCGTCGTGTGCCGCACGACCATCTCTAGTATCGCACACGTGTCGTTCTCTGCGCGGCAAACGGCGGAGACCACTGCCGCGCGCACATCGAACCGTCGCCGGCCGTCCTTCGTCGCCCGCTCAACTTCGACCACATCGCGGCGCAACAGCTCCCGCACGGCGGCGGAGACCTCCGGAGCGGAGGCACCCGGCAGCCGTACCGACCACCGCGAGGCGTCGATCCGCTCGGCGAGGCCGCCGCCTTCCGCCCGGCGGCACGCGAGCACGTCCAGCCCCGGCGGAAGAACGGCGTCCAGGCCGACCCGCAGCGCATCCGGATCGACCGAGGCCGCCAGGGCCAGCTCGACGTATTCGGCCTCACTGGCCGCCCCGGTCGGCGCGGCACCCAGCCACGAGATCCGCGGATGCGGACTGAATCCCGCCGAATAAGCCATCGGGACCCCGGCTCGGCGCAACGCGCGCTCGAACGTGCGCGCCACGTCCCGATGTGAGAGGAATCTCAGCCGGCCCCGCTTCGCGAAACGAAGTCGCACCCGTTCGACCACCGGCGGAGGCGGCGGTCCCTCAGGTCGCCGCGCCACTGCCCACCGGAGCCGGGGCGAGCCGCGACGCGGTCGCGGGATCGGGTTGAACGGCTGGCTGCGGTCGCTCGGCCTGCCCGGACCCGGGGCCCTGGAGGTTCGACACCGCAAGCACGGGGAGCAGTCGACGTCCGGTCGGGCCGATCTGGGTGTCGGTGCCCATCGTCGGGCAGACCCCGCAGTCGTAGCAGGGTGTCCAGCGACAGTCATCGAGCTCATTCCCGCTCAGCGCTTCCTGCCAGTCGGCCCACAGCCAGTCCCGGTCGAGGCCCGCGTCGAGGTGATCCCAGGCCAGCACCTCGCGTTCGTCACGCTCGCGGGTGGTGAACCAGTCCAGCGACACCCCCAGCGGTCCGAGCTCCGCCGCGCAGGCGGACTCCCAGCGTTCGAACGAGAAGTACTCGTTCCAGCCGTCGAAGCGGCCACCGTCCCGCCAGACCCGTTCGATCACCGCACCCACCCGGCGGTCACCGCGAGCCAGCAGGCCCTCGATGATGCCAGGCCGACCGTCGTGGTAACGGAAACCGATCGCCCGACCCACCTCACGATCGGCGCGCACCGCATCACGGAGCAGCTTCAGCCGAGCGTCGGTCACCTCGTGCGGTGCCTGCCCCACCCACTGAAACGGGGTGTGCGGCTTGGGCACGAACCCGCCGATCGACACGGTGCAGCGGATGTCGCGCTGCCCGCTGACCCGCCGACCGGCCCGGATGACCTCCCGGGCGAGGTCGGCGATCTCCAGCACGTCTTCGTCGGTCTCGGTCGGCAGGCCGCACATGAAATAGAGCTTCACCTGCCGCCAGCCGTGAGCGTAAGCGGTGCTGACGGTGCGGACCAGGTCCTCGGCACTGACCATCTTGTTGATGACCCGGCGCAGCCGCTCGGAACCGCCCTCAGGGGCGAAGGTCAGCCCGCTACGCCGGCCGTTACGGGAGAACTCGTTCGCGAGCGTGACGTTGAAGGCGTCCACCCGGGTGGACGGCAGGCTCAACGAGACGTTGGTGCCCTCGTACCGGTCGGCGAGACCGGTGGCGATCTCGCCGATCTCGGTGTGGTCCGCGCTCGACAACGACAGCAAGCCGACCTCGGAGAATCCCGTCGCGCGCAGCCCCGCGTCGACCATCGCACCGATGGTGGCGATGTTACGCTCACGCACCGGACGGGTGATCATCCCGGCCTGGCAGAACCGGCAGCCCCGGGTGCAGCCGCGGAAGATCTCCACGCTCATCCGCTCGTGCACCGTCTCGGCGAGCGGGACCAGCGGAGCCTTCGGATACGGCCAGGAGTCGAGATCGGACAGCGTGTGCTTGCTCGGCCGGACCGGCACGTCGTCCCGGTTGCGGGTGACCGACCGAATACGGCCGTCGGGCCGGTAGGAGACGTCGTAGAACGCCGGCACGTACACCAGGCGCCGACGGGCCAGCCGGCGCAACAGCTCGCCCCGGCCACCGGGACTCCCGGCCGCCTTCCAGGCGCGAACCACGTCGGTGATGCCCAGCACGGCCTGCTCGCCGTCGCCGAGCACGACGGCGTCGACGAACGTGGCGATCGGCTCGGGATTGAAGGCGGCATGCCCCCCCGCGATGACCAGCGGATCAGCGTCGGTGCGCTCGGCCGCGTGCAACGAGATCCCGGCAAGATCGAGTGCCGTCAGCAGGTTGGTATACCCGAGCTCGGTGGCGAAACTGACGCCCAACAGGTCGAAATCGCCCACCGCGCGGTGGGCGTCCACCGTGAACTGCGGCAGCCCGTGCTCGCGCAGCAACGCTTCCAGGTCCGGCCACACCGAGTAGGTGCGCTCGGCGAGCACATCCGGCTGCTCGTTGAGAATCTCGTACAGAATCTGCAGCCCCTGGTTGGGCAGGCCGATCTCGTAGGCGTCCGGATACATCAGGCACCAGCGGACGGCAGCGGAGTCCCAGGGTTTGACCGTGGAGTTGCCCTCGCCCCCAACGTACTGCACGGGCCTTCGCACCCGCGGGAGCAGCGGCTCCAGGCGAGCGAACAGCGACTGTCCGGACATGCATGCGAGCCTACGGCACGCGCCAGGTCCACCTCGACGCTCGGCCGGCCAGAGAAACGCGGCCGGGCGGGCTCAGGAGGCATACGGGTCCGATCGGGATCGCAGCCGCACGTTCTGCAGGAGCCCGACAGCGATCATGTTTGCGAACATCGACGAACCGCCGTAAGAGAGAAAAGGCAACGGCAGGCCGGTGACCGGCATGATGCCCAGGCACATGCCGATGTTGACGAACGCCTGGAAGGTGAACCAGGAGACGACCCCGGTGGCGACGAGCGTGCCGAAGGAGTCCTGCGAGCCGAAGCCGATTGACAGGGCCCGCCACAGAACCACGCCGAGCAGCACGATGATTCCGCCAGCCCCGAGGTATCCCAGCTCCTCCCCCGCGACACTGAACACGAAGTCCGTCTGCTGCTCGGGGACGAACTGGCCCTGGGTCTGCTGGCCGTGCAGCAGGCCCCGTCCGGAGATTCCGCCGTTGGCGATCGCGATCATCGCCTGGTCGACGTTGTAGCCCGTGCCGGACGATGCCTTGTTCTCGGAGACGAACGAGGTCAGCCGGGCCTCCTGATACGGCTTCAGGAGGTGGAACTGGAGGATCGCGCCGCCGAGCAGCACACCGCAGAGGATCAGCCCCAGCACCCATCGGCGCGGCGCGCCGCTGACCGCCAGCATGCCGAGGGTGGTGAAGACCAGAACCATGACGGTACCGAAGTCCGGCTGCAACATGATCAAGCCGGTCGGGACCACGGTGAGCCCGAGCACGAGCAGCACGTCACCGTGGCCGGGGGCGCCGCGCCGGACTCCCGTGTGCCGGTCCTCGTGTTTCTCACCGAAGATCATCGCCACGCCGACCACGAGCGCCACCTTGGCGAACTCGGACGGCTGCAGCTGGAAGCCGGCAGGCAGCACAATCCACGAGTGCGCGCCGTTGATCGTCGAACCGAACGGGAGTACCGCGACGAGCCCGACGAGCGAGCCGAGATAGACGAAGGGCGCGTAGGCCCGCACCGCCCGGTAGTCGATGACGGTCGCAACCGCGCCGAGCACCAGCCCGATGGCCAGGTTCAGCAGGTGCCGATCGAGGAAGGTGTTGGGATCACTGCCCGCCTCGCTGAGCCGCTGGCGGGTCGCCGACCAGACCAGCAGAGCACCGAGAACGGACAACGCGATGACGCAGAGCTGCAGCGGCCAGTCGAGCCGGCGCAGCGGCGAGTGGGGTCCGGAAGCCCTCTCCCGCAGGTGCCCGATCCGCCCCCGGATGGGCACCGGAGACGATCGAAGTGCGGTGGGTCCCGCTTCGTCTACCACTGCGCCTCCCGCCACCACCGTCACGCCGACGCGACATTCACATCCTGGGCTCCCACCTCATCCCGAGGCCCCGCCCTCACGGCACAAGGTGGCCGTCAGGGTGGTGCCCGGCCCGTCGCCGTCGCGCCCGCGCCGCTGGTACCGGACAGGGGGCCGGCCAGGACCGGCGCCGATCCGGCCGGCGATGTCGGCGTCGCGGGGGCGGGCTGCGGTGACGACGCCGCGATCGTCCCGTCCCGGTTGAGCTTCGGCGGCTCGGCCGGCGGTTTCCCACCCGGCATCGCCGCCGGCCGGCCGACACCGTAGATCGCCTGGTAGATCTGCTTGGCCACCGGAGCCGCGAACTCCGCGCCGGTCCCGGAGTCCGGGATGGTGACCACGACGGCGAACTGGGGGTCGTTCGCCGGCGCGAAGGAGGCGAACCAGGAGGTGTCCCCCTTGCCCTCGACCTCGGCGGTTCCGGTCTTTGCCGCGATCGGGACGACGTCGCTCGGCCAGTCCGCGAAGACGCCGGTGGCGGTGCCCCCGCCCTCCGTCGTCACCCCCCGCAGGCTGTCCCGGATGTAAGCAAGGTTCTCCGGTGAGACCGGCAGCGTCCCGGCCCGGCGCGGCGCGAAGGTCCTGACGACCTTGCCGTCCGGAGACACGGTGGCCTTGGCGAGGGTGGGCTTGTACAGGGTGCCGCCGTTGGCGATGGCCGCATAGGCGACGGCGAGCTGCAGCGGGCTCAGCGACAGGTACTGGCCCTGGCCGATCGCGAACTGGGCAGCGGCACCGGCGTTGTACAGATAGCCGTCGACGCACGCCTCGGCGGCGTACTTGCGGTACCGCTCGGCCTTGGCCGGGTCGGGTTCCTCCGGGTAGCCGTTCTTGGCCCGCCGGCAGTAGGAGTCCTTGAGCTCCGCCCAGATCGCCTTGGCGCCGGCGCGGTCGACGACGAAGCCCCGCGTCTCGCCGGGCAGGTCCAGCCCGGTGGTCCGGCCCAAGCCCATCGCCTGGGCCATCCTGACAAAGTACTCTTTCGGGGCGGAGTAGGGCCCACGGCCGTTGCGCAGCCCGCCGTCCGCGAGCCAGGCGTCGTAGGCGAACTTGTCGAAGATGACGTCACAGGAGATGACCAGCGCCTGGTGCAGGGTGATCGGACCGGCCGACTGGCCGTCGAAGTTGTGGAAGACCTGGTCACCGATCTGCAGACTGGGCGCGCAGTCGTAGAGGTCGTTCCCCTTGGCGCCCAGGTTCTGCAAGGCGACGGCGGCGGAGATGGCCTTGAAGGTGGAGCCGGCCGCCCCCGACCCCTGGTAGGCCCGCGAGAGCAGCGGGATGCCGTTCGCGGGATCGGACAGCGCCCGGTAGTCGTTCTCCGAGACCCCGCCGACGAAGACCGACGGGTCGTAGGACGGCAGGCTCGCCATCGCGACCACCCCGCCGGTGCGCACGTCCAGCACGACCGCGGAAGCGGTGCGCGGGCCGCCCCCGAGCTTGTTGATCGTGTCCGTCAGCGCCTGCTCGACCGCCTGCTGCACGTCGAGGTCAAGGTTGAGCACCAGGTGGTCACCGCTGAGCGGCGCGGTGGTCGACGCGGTACCGGCCACCCGGCCGAACCGGTCCACCTCCAGGCGTTCCACCCCGTCGGTGCCGCGCAGCTCGTCGTCATAGGTGCTCTCCAGGCCGGCAACGCCGATCAGGCTGTTGAGGTGGTAGCCCTTCTCATCCCCCTGCTTGTCGAGCTGGTCCTGACTGACCGGCGCGAGATAGCCCAGCTCGTGCGCGGCCAGCGCGCCATGCGGGTACTCGCGGACGGCCTGCAGGTCGGCGGAGACGCCGGGGAAGCGGTCGGGATGTTCGATGACGGCGAGGGCCTGCTGCGGGCTGACGTCCTTGGCGACCGGTACCGGCTGGTAGGGCGATCCGTTCCAGCAGGGCGGCTTCACCTGGGCGCTACAGAACCGGATCCGCCGGGCGAGCTCGTCCACGGGGGTGCCGATCACCGCGGCGAGGCGGGCGAGGACGGCCCGGCCCTGGTCGGCCTGCCGATCCGTGGTCGACCGGTTCACCGAGATGACCAGCGACGTACGGTTGCGGACGAGGGCCTGCCCCTTATCGTCAAGGATCATCCCCCGGGTCGCGGGCGTCACCACCTCGCGGACCCGGTTGGTCTCGGCGACCCGGCGGTACCGGTCACCGTCCAGGATCTGGAGTACCCACAGCCGCGCGCCGAGTGTGATGAGCAGGGAGACGACCAGCACGCGCAGCAGCAGGACGCGGACCCGCACCCGGTCGTTCATCGCGACTCCCGCCGCCGACCGCCGGCCAGCCGCCGGGAGCCCGCGAGCAGCAACGGGAACAGGAACGGGGTGAGCAGGAGGGCGTAGACGCCGGCCGCCAACGCCCGCAGCACAGCCTGACCTCCCGTCAACGCCGCCTCACCGAGGATCGAGGTGGTGGCGGCGTACCCGAGAGTGCCCAGCACACTCGCCCCACCGATCGCCGCCAGGGGAACCACCACCGACCGCTCCGCCGCATCCATCGCCAGTCCGACAGCGTAACCGATCAGACACAAAACGAGAGCAGTCTGACCGAGAACATGGGTGGAGGACAGATCGGCCAGCAATCCCGCCACGAAGCCGGCGACCGCGCCGAGCAGCGGCCCCTCGATCAGCGCGATCGCCGCCAACAGGACGAGCATGAGGTCGAGCCGGCCGCCGGGCAGGCCCAACCGGGCAATCACGGAGACCTGGAGGATCAGGGCGACGGTCAGGAGCACGACCGCGGCCACGACGGCGCGCCCGCGCAGGGTCTCCTCAGGGCCGGCGGTGCCCCACATCACGCTCAACCCGCTCCGCCCCGGACACCGGATGCCGCCCCGGCCGGTGATCCCCCCACCGGCGACCCGGCAGTGGGGGACGGCGGGGCCGGCGGGACAGGCGCAGCCGGCTCGGTCGGCACCGGCCTGGGCTTCAGTACCCGGTCGCCGGGGTCAGCCGGTGGCTTGCCAACCACCACTCCGACCAGGTCCAGAGTGCCGACCGACGCGTACGGTCTGACCTCGGCGGTCCGCGACAGACCATCGACGTCGGTGACCTTGGTGACTGCACCGATCGGGACGCCGGCGACGTAGTCGAGGCTGCCAAAGGTGACCAGCCGATCGCCCTTCTGCACCCGGTACGAGGCGTCGTACAGCGTGAAGGTCAACGTGCTTGGTCCCTGCCCACCGACCACGGCACCGAGCAGCTGGGTGCGTTCGAGCCGGGCTCCGATGTGACTGCCCGGGTCGCAGGCCAGCCGGACGATTGCGGTGTGCTCGGTCACGCCGGACACCGTGCCGACCAGCCCGTCGGCATTGAGCACGGTCTTGTCGACCACGATGCCGTCGGCCCTGCCGGCGTTGATGGTGACGGTCCAGTCCGTCCCCGTCACGTCACCGACCGCAATCACCTTTGCCGGCACGACGGTGTACTGGCCCTTATCTGCCAGCAAACGAAGATCTGCGAGTTCGGTCGACATCCGGCCGATCTCGGCGTCGTCGGCGATCTGGCGGCGCAGGCGGGCGTTCTCCTCCGCGAGTCGGTCCGCCCGGTCGTGATAGCGGTTCGGGTGCGTCAGGGAGGAGACGGTCCGGCCGATCGGGCGGGTGACCGTCGTAACGCCGTTCTCGACCCCCCCGAAGATCGAGTGCAGGACCCCGTGTGCTCCGGTGGCCGATCTCCCGGTCCGGTAGTCCAGGGTGATCAGGGTGAAGGCGACGATGAGCAGGGCGACGATCACCAGGCGGGATCGCCTCGTGCCACGGCCCACAACACCCTCCGAACACACTCTTGCGCGATCCGGTGCCACGCGGCGACGGCCACGCGGCACCAGGCGCCGCTCCGGCTATTCCAATGGGAAAGGATCGGTCCAATGGGAAGGGATCGGCAAGGGCCCTGCGCAACCGCCTAGCGCCGCGGCTCGGAGATCAGTACCTGCTGTAGGGCCTCGAACTCCTCCACGCACTTGCCCGACCCCATTGCAACCGAATGCAGCGGATTCTCCGCGATGTGGATCGGCATGCCGGTCTCCTGCCGCAGCCGCTCGTCGAGACCGCGCAGCAGCGCCCCGCCGCCGGTGAGGACGATGCCGCGGTCCATGATGTCGCCGGAGAGCTCCGGCGGGCAGCGGTCGAGGGTCACCTTCACCGCGTCGATGACCGCGTTGACTGGATCCTCGATCGCCTTGCGGATCTCCTCCGCCGTCACCACGATCGTCTTCGGCAGTCCAGTGATCAGGTCGCGCCCACGGATCTCGGCGCTGGGCTCGTCGGGAACCTTGTGCGCCGACCCGATCGCCATCTTAATCTCCTCGGCGGTGCGTTCGCCGAGCATCAGCGAGTACTCCTTCTTGACGTAGGAGATGATCGCGACGTCGAGTTCGTCCCCGGCGGTGCGGATCGACTGGCTGGTGACGATGCCGCCCAGTGAGATCACGGCGACCTCGGTGGTGCCCCCACCGATGTCCACGACCATGTTGCCGGTCGGCTCGTGCACCGGCAGACCAGCGCCGATCGCCGCGGCCATCGGCTCCTCAATGATGTAGACTTTTCGGGCGCCGGCCTGGTAGCCGGCGTCCTTCACGGCCCGCTGTTCCACTCCCGTGATGCCGGAGGGCACGCACACGACCAGCCTGGGCTTGGCGAAATGGCGCCGCCGGTGCACCTTCTGGATGAAGTAGCGCAGCATCCGCTCGGTCGTCTCGAAGTCGGCGATGACGCCGTCCTTCAGCGGCCGCACGGCCACCACGTTGCCGGGCGTCCGGCCGATCATCCGCTTGGCATCGGTTCCGACGGCGAGAATGCCCGAGGTGGTGGTGTTGATCGCGACCACGCTCGGTTCGTTGAGGACGATCCCGCGGCCACGCACGTACACCAGCGTGTTGGCGGTACCGAGGTCGACGGCCATGTCACGACCGAGGAACGACAGCGAACTGGACATCGTCGGGTACCGACCTTCCCGGGGGATGCGGTCCTGGCCGCCTCCGGCGTGACCGACAGGCACGGCCTACCGAGGAGCCGGAGAAGCGCGTGGAACACGTACAGAGTTCGTAGATCGAACAGGACGACCCAGGCGCCCACCGGGGATTCGACCACGGCCACCGACCACGACCCTGTCGGTTACCGCGACCCACCGGACACGCTCCGGGCAAGTACTTGAAGGGTAGACCGACACCGGGCCCCTCGCCGCCCCGGTCGGTGATGGGCCGGTTTCGTGTCACCCTTGGGCCGGAACCGCCCTGCGCACACCCACGAATCATGAGGGCGACACGCCTACGGTCCCGGCCAGGCCCTGAGAGGCCACCCGAAATCCGACCGGCGGCGTCTCGGGGCATCTCGGGACGTCTCGGGAACGCCCCGGTCGGTGTGAACGGCTACGCGGTCAGCTCAGGCCCGGGAAGAAGAGGTCGATCTCCCGCTTGGCGGACTCCGGCGAGTCCGAGCCGTGCACGAGGTTCTGGCCAATCTCCAGCGCGTAGTCCCCACGCAGCGAGCCGGGCGCGGCCTTGACCGGATCGGTCGCGCCGATCAGCCCACGCGACGCCTCCACCGCACGCGGCCCCTCGGCCACGAGGGCCACCAGCGGCCCGGAGGTGATGAAGTCGACCAGTTCACCGAAGAACGGCTTGCTGGCGTGCTCGCCATAGTGCGTCTCGGCGACGGACCGCTCCAGCGTGCGCAGTTCGAGCGCCACCAGAGTGAGCCCCTTGCGCTCGAGCCGGCCGACGATCTCACCGACGAGGCCACGGCTGACGCCATCGGGCTTGACCAGGATGAGGGTGCGCTCGACGGACACGGTACTCCTTCTCGATCATCGACTTCGTCGTCCTTGACGAGGGACCCAAGGATCCCCCGTCAACTTACAGGGTGCCCACGCCCGCACCGTGACGGGACCGCGGCGTCCCGGAAACACCCTGCAACCGCATCAGGAACGCGTCGGGAACATGTCGGGAAACCCAGGAGGACGTGTCACGGGCGCAGCAACGCCCGGGCCCGACCCACGACAGATGCCGAACCAGTGATCACCACGCCGGCGCCCCCCAGATCGGCGTCCTCCTCGGCGAGGCGCACCCCGGCGTCGATCGCGTCGTCCAACCGGGGTACGACCTCCACCCGGTCGGCACCGAAGACACCCACGGCGACCGCGGCGAGACCGTCGACCGGCAGCGATCCGGGCCCGGCACCGGCGGTGACCACCACCGTGTTCAGGACCGGCTCCAGGACGGCCAGGAGCTCCGCCGCATCCCGCCCGCCACCACCGTCCCGAGCGGCGGCACCGTCCCGAGCCGCGGCGCCCTCGACCTCGCGCTCGATGGCGATGACCCCGACGAGGACGTCGAAGGTGAACGCCTCGTCGAGCGCCGCGGCCAGCGCGCCCGCCGCCACGGGCGAGTCGGCCACGTCAAGAATGATCGTCGGGGACCGGCGGACGACCTCCAGCCGGCCCCGGGAGTCCACCTCGGCGAAACCGGCGCGGACCGCATCGACGTCGAGCTGGTTGCGCCCGCCGCCGAGGAACGCCTCGACCGCGGCCAGCGCGACCGCTGCGTTGTGGGCCTGATGCGCGCCGTGCAGTGGCAGGAAGATCTCCTCGTAGGTGCCGCCCAGCCCCTTCAGTGTGATCATCTGCCCCCCGACAGCCACCTGCCGGCCGAGTACGCCGAACTCCAGCCCCTCCCGGGCGACCGTCGCCCCGGTCTCGGCGGCGCGCCGCAGCAGCGCCTGCGCGGCGGGCAGGACCTGCTGGGCCAGCACGACCAGGGTATCGGCGCGGATGACCCCCGCCGTCCGCGCGGTGATCCGGTCCAGGCCCGCCGCCGGCTCCCGCTCGCCCACCGCCACGGGGGTGACGACCGACACCGGCGCGTCGAGCAGTGCGCTCAGCTCGCCGGCGTCGTCCCAGCCGGACTCAATCACGGCGAGGTCGGCGGGAGCGTCGGCGAAGGCGGCGAAGACCACGGCGGCAAGCAGCTCGAAGGCGCTCAGCCGGCCGTCGTCCTCGATCAGCGGCAGGTACGGCGCGATATCGGCGTAGGCGCGGCCGAGGACGTCGGGATCGATCGTGGCGCCGGCCAGCCCCACCCGCTGCTCGGCCCCAAACCAGCCCGGCGAACTCAACGATCCCGCGCGGATGCCGAACGAGTGCAGCAGCGCGGTAATCGCCGACACCGTGGAGCTCTTCCCCACCGAGCCGGTCACCACGATGCTCGGAAGGGCCCGCTGCGGCTGGCCGAGCAGATCCAGCAGACGGCTCAGCCGGTCGAAGCCCGGCCGGGCGCGGACCTCGCGGCGCCGGGAGCACTCGGCCGCGAACGCGTGTGGGCCCTCCCGCTCGTGATCAGGAGCATGGGTGGTTCCGGTGGTCCCGGCGGCGCCTGTCACATCCCCGATGGTACGGGTCCACCGGGTTCACTCCCGCCCACGCAAGTGCCCGCGCAGGTGCCCGCGCTCCCCCGCAGAGGACGCGTCCGGCGCACCTGCCCGCAGACTCCCGCGGACTACTGTCGACCCCAGGTCGAAGGAGGGCGAAACCAGCCGGTGAAGTGGAACCAGCCTGTGAAGTGGACGTACGAGTCGGCGTGGGCCGCCCTGAACAACACGGTGGATCTCGAGAAGCAGACGATGCCGGCGGGTCGGCCGGTGCCGAGCCTCGACCGGATGCGGGAGCTGGCGGGCCGGCTCGGGGATCCGCACCGGGCGGTTCCGCTGATCCATCTGACCGGCACGAACGGCAAGACCTCGACGGCGCGGATCATCTCGGCGCTGCTGGGCGCGGCGGGGCTGCGGGTGGGGCTGTACACCAGTCCGCATCTGGAGCGGGTGAACGAGCGCCTGGTCGTCGACGGCCGACCGATCGGCGACGAGGAGTTCGGACGCTGCGTGGGCACCGTCCTGGACGCGGCCGCCCCGATGAGCGGACGGCCCACCTTCTTCGAGCTGCTGACGGCCACCGCCTTCCGATGGTTCGCCGACCTGGCCGTCGACGTCGCCGTGGTCGAGGTGGGCCTGCTCGGCCGCTGGGACGCCACGAACATCGCCGACGGGCGGGTCGCGGTCGTCACCAGCATCGGCGCGGATCATCTGGACTACGCCGGGAGTATGGCGGGCGTGGCCCGCGAGAAGGCCGGGATCGTCAAGCCCGGCAGTCACCTGGTGCTCGGCGAGGTGGACCCCCGCTTCTACGACATCTTCGCCCGGACCCCGGCCACGGATATCCTGCGGCTGGGCCGGGACTTCGCCGCGGTCGCCGGCCACCCGGACGCGGCGGGTCGACGGGGCGGTTTCCGCACCCCGCAGGCGCGCTACGACGACGTGCGGCTGTCCCTGCACGGTGCCTATCAGGATGCCAACGCGGCGTGCGCCCTGGCCGCCGTGGAGACCTTCGCCGGTCATCCCCTCCCCGACGCCGTGGTCCGGACCGGTCTCGGGGGCGTCCGGGCGCCGGGACGCCTGGAAATCGTGCGCGCACAGCCGCTGTGCGTGCTTGACGGGGCGCACAACCCGGCAGCGGGCGCGGCGCTCGCCCGGTCCCTGGGTGAGGAGTTCCCCGGGCGGGAGTGGACCATCGTCTACGGGGCGCTGCGCGGTCACGACTACGAGGGGACTCTCGCGGAACTGCGCCACCAACCGATCAGCTCGCTGATCGCCTGCGAACCGGCGTCACCGCGGGCCATCCACGCCGAGCGCCTGGTCTCCGCGGCGCGGGCGCGGGCGATGCCGGCCCACGCCGCCTCCGACGTCGGCTGCGCCGTCCGCCACGCCCTGCGGGACGCGGCGGGGCCGGGTGGGGCGATCCTGGTGACCGGGTCCTTCTACCATCTGGCTGAGGCCCGCCGGACCCTGACCGCGCTGGACCCGACGCACGGGATGCACTGAGTGGGCGCCGGGTGGGCGCCGTCAGGCCGACTTCTCCTGGCGGGGAGGCCGCTTGGACACGACGTCGCGCGGGACCAGCGTCGGATTGACGTGCTCCAGCACGACCTCGCGGGTGACGACGACCCGGGCCACGTCCTTGCGGCTCGGGATGTCGTACATCACCGAGAGCAGGACCTCTTCCATGATCGCTCGCAGCCCGCGGGCACCGGTCCCACGCAGGATCGCCTGGTCCGCGATGGCCTCGAGCGCGTCCGAGGTGAAGTCGAGATCGACGCTGTCCAGCTCGAACAGTCGCTTGTACTGGCGGACGAGGGCGTTCTTCGGCTCGGTGAGGATGCGGATCAGCGCCTCCCGATCCAGGTTGGACACGCTGGTGATCACCGGGAGCCGGCCGATGAACTCCGGAATCATGCCGTACTTCAGCAGGTCCTCGGGCATGATGTCGCCGAAGACGTCGGATCCGTCCGGGTCGTCCTTGCCGTGCAGTACGGCGCGGAACCCCAGCGACTTCTTGCCGATCCTCGACTCGATGATCCGGTCGAGCCCGGCGAACGCCCCGCCCACGATGAACAGCACGTTCGTCGTGTCGATCTGGATGAACTCCTGATGCGGGTGCTTGCGCCCGCCCTGTGGCGGCACGCTGGCCGTGGTGCCTTCGAGGATCTTCAACAGGGCCTGTTGCACGCCCTCACCGGACACGTCCCGCGTGATGCTCGGGTTCTCCGACTTCCGGGCGATCTTGTCGACCTCGTCGATGTAGATAATCCCGGTCTCGGCCTTTTTGACGTCATAGTCGGCGGCCTGAATGAGTTTGAGCAGAATGTTCTCGACGTCTTCCCCGACGTAGCCCGCCTCGGTCAGCGCGGTGGCATCGGCGATGGCAAACGGGACGTTGAGCATTCGCGCGAGAGTCTGGGCGAGCAGCGTCTTGCCGCAGCCCGTCGGCCCGAGCAGCAGGATGTTGCTCTTCGCGAGCTCGACCTCGCCCTTGCTCCCGTCACCGCTGGATCCGCCCGCCTGGACCCGCTTGTAGTGGTTGTAGACCGCGACGGAGAGGGTCTTCTTCGCCGTCTCCTGCCCCACCACGTAACTGTCGAGGAACTCGTAGATCTCGCGTGGCTTGGGCAGTTCGTCCCACTTGAGCTCGGAGGATTCGGACAGCTCCTCCTCGATGATCTCGTTACAGAGATCGATGCACTCGTCGCAGATATAGACGCCAGGGCCGGCGATGAGCTTCTTCACCTGCTTCTGCGACTTACCGCAGAACGAGCACTTGAGCAGGTCACCGCCATCACCGATGCGTGCCACCGAGGACTCAGTCCCTTCGTCCAGACGATGGTGTCGCCTGCATGTCAGGGGCGGTTGACACCGCCCAGTCGTCGCGTGTCTGCCTGCAACCATCCCCGTGGGGACGGTACCCCGCCGAGCCGTCCGGTGAGAGCCCAATCGCTCGGCTCATACCGGTCAGCCTACGGTCACCTTGGCCGTCCTCGCCCGTCCACGCAGTCCCATTAGGCCATCGCGTCACGGACGAAAACTGCTGACCGGGTTTCACCGCGTCGGCGCGTCGGGTGTGGTAGCGGCCGACGGCCGACGACCGCGTGCCGGCCTCGCGAAACGTCACGCCTCGCGAGGCTCCGACCGCGGGGTCGGACCGCCGGCCCGGCACCTCAGCGAGCGGTGGCGAGCCGGGAGGACTTCCGGGTCTTGATGACCTCGTCGATCAGGCCGTACTCCTTGGCCTCGTCGGCGCTGAAGATCTTGTCACGCTCGATGTCCTTGCGGATGTCCTCTTCCTTCTTGCCGGTGTGGACGGCGAGCATCCGCTCCAGCAGGGACCGCATCCGCAGGATCTCCCGCGCCTGGATCTCGATGTCGCTCGACTGGCCCTCGCCCTGCGCCGACGGCTGGTGGATGAGGATCCGGCTGTTCT
>NZ_CDWWEW010000007.1:24670-39045 GCF_977966315.1 Frankia sp. CeRuru1 | reverse complement strand
GCTCGGCAGCGTCTCGATATTTCCGTCCACCTGGGAAGCTGTCCTGCGACAATGGAGGAAGCCAAGGGGGTGTCGTGGCTACCGTTCCGGTAGGCAACCGTATGGTGGCGGGCCGATACCGACTCGTCGCGCGGCTGGGTGCGGGTGCGATGGGGACGGTGTGGCGTGCCTTCGACTCCGTGCTGGAGACCGAGGCAGCCCTCAAGGAGATCGAGTTCGCTGGCGGAGTCGCCGAGGCCGAACGCGCGGACCGGGTCGAACGCGCCCTGCGGGAGGCGCGCCACGCGGCCAAGCTTCGCAGCCATCCGCATGTCGTCACCATCCTCGACGTGCTCTTGGAGAACGGCCTGCCCTGGATCGTGATGGAGCTCGTGCCGTCTCGCTCCCTGTTCGAGGTGGTCCGGTCCGACGGGCCCCTGCCCGTCGCCGAGGTCGCCCGGATCGGGAGCGCGGTGCTCGACGCCCTCGTCGCGGCACGGGCGCATGGCATCGTTCACCGTGACGTCAAGCCGTCGAACGTCCTGATCGGGACCGACGGACGGGTCGTGCTCACCGACTTCGGCATCGCCACCGGCGACGGCGACCCGACCCTCACCGTCACCGGTGTCCTCGGGACCCCCCTCTACATGGCGCCGGAGCGGCTGAACAACCAGCCCGCCACCTTCGAGGCGGACCTGTTCAGCCTGGGCGGCACGCTGTACTTCGCCGTCGAGGGCCGGCCGCCGTTCGAGCGGGACACGTTCGGCGCGATGCTCGCGGCCATCCTGCTGCACCCGCCCGCCCCGGCGCACCGGGCCGGCGAGCTGGCCGCGGTGCTCGACGGCCTGTTGGAGAAGGACCCCGGCCGGCGGATGACCCCGGCCCGGGCGCGCGAGCTGCTCACCCGGGCGGCCCGGGCCGATCCGCCGCGTCGGGCGGCCCACGTTGACGAGCTGTCCTGGCATCCAGGGCCCACCGCCGAAGCGGCGCCCACCCAGGTGCCCAGCCAGGTGTCCGGCGGGCACGTCGATCCCGACGCGCCGCAGACCGGCTATCCCGCCGCCCCGATGGAGCTCACCGCGGTGGAGCAGGACGGCGCGGTCCTGCTCCGATGGGAACCGTCGGTCACGCAGGGCGCCTCCTACCGGGTGTCGCGTGTTCTCGTCGATCCCACGGCCCCCGGCGGCCGCCGCGAACGCAGCCTGGGCATCACCACGGCCACCGAGCTGTTCGACGCCGGCGTGCCCAGGGGCGTCCCGCACTGGCACGAGGTGGTCACCACGGTGTCCGGCGAATCCGGCCAGCTGCGGTCCGTACCGGTCCGCACCCCGACCCGCACGCTCTTCCCGCCCGTCACGGCGCTGCGGGCAAGCATGATCGACGACGCGGTCGCGCTGTCCTGGCGTCCGGTTCCGGGGCAGGGCTGCGTCGTCATCGAACGGACCTTCGCCGAGACCTCCCCGCTGTCGGGCGCGAAGCGCCGGTTCCGCGGATCCGACGGCTATTTCCTCGACCAGGACACCGCACCCGGCGCGATCTACCGCTACCAGGTGTGGGTCGCCGGGGCGGACGCCTCGGATAGTCTCGCCGCCCCGTCGGGTGCCGCGGAGGTGCTGGTGCGGGTCGTCACACGGCCGCGCGCGGTGGTGGATCTGGAGGCCCGTTCCACCCTGGGCGGCACCGTCCTGCGCTGGACGACCGTGCCCGGAGCGATCGTGCGGATCTACGTGACCGAGGTTCCCGAGCAGGCCGGGCTGGTCGGTACCGGCCCGTTCGGCCCGGCCGACCACGAGGTGGGCGTGGGCTCGCTGGAGGGCCGGGCCCGTCTTGTCGGGGAGAGCCGCCGCGGACGTCTCGTCGACCGCAACCCCGCCGGCATGGTGGTGTACACGCCGGTCACCATCACCGAGGACCGCGCGGTGATCGGCGCGGCCGTCACCCATCACGCTTCGTAAACAGGCCCCGATCGTGACCTGAACGCCCATCCCGAGCGGTGTGGCCGCGGGCCCGGGTGCCAGCATAGGTCACCGTGAAAAGTCCAGACAACATCGCCGGCAGCACCGGCACAATCGACAGCATCGACACCACCGGCCCGACCGACCGCACCAGCCCGAGCCACACCGATCAGGACGGCTCCGCGCCGCTGCCAGCCTACGGCTACCGTGACATCGACCCGGGCACGGCCCGCCGGGCGAGCCGCTTCTACTGGGACGATGCCGCGGCGGACTACCAGTCGGAGCACGGCGCGTTCCTCGGCGACAGCGACTTCTGCTGGTGCCCGGAGGGACTGCGGGAGTCCGAGATCGGGTTGCTCGGCGACGTCGCCGGCAAGGTGGTCCTGGAAGTCGGCTGCGGCGGCGCGCAGTGCGCCCGCTGGCTGCGCGGGCAGGGCGCCCGGGTGGTGGGGTTCGACCTGTCCGGCGGTCAGCTGGACCAGGCCCGCGCGCTCGGGATCCGCACCGGTATCAACGTGCCACTCGTCCAGGCGGACGCCGCGGCGCTCCCGTTCGCGGCCGCCAGCGTGGACGTGGCCTGCTCGGCGTTCGGCGCGGTCCCGTTCGTTGCCGACAGTGGCACCGTGATGCGGGAAATCGCCCGGGTGCTGCGGCCGGGTGGCCGCTGGGTGTTCTCCACGACCCATCCGTTCGTCTGGTGCCTGCCGGATGACCCGGACGAGAACGGCCTGCGGGTCTTCCACAGCTACTTCGACCGACGCGCCTACACCGAGCACGACGAGCAGGGCACCGCGATCTACACCGAGACGCACCGCACGATGGGCGACCGGGTCCGCGAGATCGTCGCCGCGGGACTGATCCTGCCGACGTCATCGAACCGGAATGGCCTCCCGGCCAGGAGCGGACCTGGGGGCAGTGGGGACCGATCCGGGGCAGCTACGTCCCCTCCACCTCAATCTTCGTAACTCAGCTCCCTTCCGGGGCATCGGGCGCCGATCAGTACGAATGCGGCGCGCACCAGGCCACCGGCTCAACGCGGCAACGGGCTGACACACTATGCACACAACGCCCCAGGGTGCGGTGAGACGGCCCGATCCCCCCCGTTATGGTGAGCCCCGGATTCGCCGTTAGGGGCAGGCCGTGTATCACGCTCACTCCACACCCGGAGATGTCACGTTCAGGCGACGCGGCAATCCGGCCGCCCGCGCGTGCGCGGGCGTGGTCATGACAGCGGCACTGATGCTCATGGCCGGGTGCTCTTCCAGCGGCGGCGAGACCGCCTCGTTCACCCCGGTGCCACGGGCCACCCGGATCGCGCCCGCCGTCGAGGCTGATCCCTTGCCGCCGTTGAGCAAGTTCATCACCCAGCCGGACGGCAGCCAGGTGACGACGGTCAGCGCCGACTACCTGTTCGACTCGAACAGCAGTGAGCTCCGGAGGGAGGCCGTGACCGCGTTGGGGCAGATCCTGCCGTCGATCCGTGAACACCCCGGCCACATCGCGGTCATCGGGTACAGCGATGGGCTGGGTCGGACCGAGGACAACCTACGGCTGTCGCAGGATCGCGCCAGGGCGGTCGAGTCGTGGCTTGCGACTCAGGGCATCCCCGGCTCGGTGCTGGAGGTCAAGGGCAAGGGCGAGGAAGGCGCGCAGGACGGCGTCGCCGACGCGAGCCGGCGCCGAGTGGAGATCGTGCTGCGATGACGAGCAATTTTCCCGTCGCTGTTCCCGTCGCTCCCACGGCGGCGGCCGAGGATGCGACCAAGGACGATCTGATGGTTGCCGGGCCGCGGCGACGGGCCCGGCCCAAGCGGCTCGCCGGCCTGGTCGCGGCGACGCTGCTCGCGGTGCCGATGCTCACCGCCTGCAACACCGGCGGTCTACTGGGCAAGGCCGACGCCTCCGCTCCGTTGGACTGCACCCGATACCAGGAGAAGGCGCCGGACAACGGCGCATCCCTGCTACTGATCCTTCTCGACCTGTCCGACAACTCACCCGAGACGGCCGGGCGGGTGACCGCCCGGGCCCAGCCCTATCTCGACACCGCGCTGGAGAACGGCGAGTACATCCGGCTGGTCGCCAGCGGCGGCGGCCCGATGACCTACTCGGACTGCTTCCACGGCGACCGGATGTTCCAGATCACTCGGAACAACGACCAGCGCGAGGAAAAGGACCGGCTCGCCGCGTCGAAGGTGCTCAGCCAGGAGATCGACCACATCATCCAAACCGAGCAGATCAGCCCGAAGGGCAGCGTGACGGGCCTGCTTGCCGGCATCAACGATGAGATCAACGCCGTCCGTTCCACGCCTGACGTGAAGGTCGACAAGGTGACCGTGCTGGTCTGGACGGACCTCCTGGGTACCGGTCAGGAGTCCGACTGCCTCAACGTCGACGGCAAGAAGGCCTCCGTGTCGATCGCCGAGGCACTGGTCAAACGGTGCTTCGAGACGAAGCAGATCACCTCCGTCGGAAACGGCAAGGTGCGTTTCATCGGCGTCAACGAGGGATCGGCGGACCGCCCGCAGCAGGACCTCGCCCGTTATCTCAAGGGCGAGCTGTGCCGACGGATCAGCAGTGACTGCAGCTAGGACGGCTCCGCCCCGACCGGACACCCGGCGTCGTCATCCTCATGCCCCCGACCAGCCCGGTCCCGTCGAAAGCGGCACTGCATTGACCACTCTCACCGCCACCTCCGGTCCAGCCGCGACCGTCGCCGGGGCACCCGAGATCCCGGAACACCCCGCCCGCATCCGCCGCGACGCGCACCACGCCGACACATCCGAGCCACTGATGATCGCGACAGCACCGGTGGAAACCCACGCAAGGAGGCGACCCATGGGTGTTCTTCACGAGCCCGAGGAGCAGCATTTCAGCCCGGCCCTCATGCGCTCGACGGTCGTGATCACCAGCTGCCTGCTCATGCTCGCGGTGCTGGAGATCTGGGTCTGGCTGACCCTGTCGTCGCCGTTCGCGAAGGTCTCCGTCACCGGCTCGATGATCGTGACCGCGCTCAGCTTCTTCATCACCGGGAACACCTTCCGACTGCGCGACATCCGCCGTCGCGTGGGCAACCAGGCCCGGGCCGGCCGGATCGCCCCGATCGACGCGCTGTCCAGGCTGCCGCCGCGGGAGACCATCCAGCGACGATTCCTGCTGGGGGCCGTCGGTGCGGTCGTCGGGGTCGGCACGCTCGTACTGACCATGGTCTTCTCCGGTGACGAGGCCCAGGGTGCGCGCGAGGCGATGGTCGCCTCGGTGCTCGGCATCGTCTGCGCCATGCTCTGCTTCGTCGGCGGCACCTTCGCCCGTCCGATCGACTGACCCGCCGACCACACCGACCAGCAGCCGACGACGCCGCCGACAGCTCCGTGGAACCTCTCGTCGAATGTCCCGTCGAACCCGTCCGGTCGAACCCGGAAGGACCGAGATCGGAAAGTAGGAACCTCCAAGGTGCTGCGTAGGGGAAACCAGCCAGGGCGTCTGGCCAAGCAGCTCATCCGCCGGGTGGGAGACGCCGACATCGCGCTGGCGGGCGCCGAGACCCGCCCGAAGGTCCTCAAGAGCCTTGAGGACGCGGAGGTCCAGGAGGTCCGCGCTGCGGTCCGGGCCGACGGGCGGACCCTGGAAGAGCTGATCGCCGAACTCCGGATGGAGATCGACTCCCGGGCCGAACGCCGGGAGCGGCGGACCGAGCTGATCAAGAACAAGGTCGAACAGGGCCGGCTGTGGCGCAGCGTCGGGGTGCAGGAACGCATCCCGCAGATGGCGCTGGCGGGCCCGGCCCGGGCCGCGGTGCTGACGGTGCTCGCGGCGCTGGACTTCTACGTCTTCGCCCAGTCCTACGCCGTCCTCGCCGACGTCGGCGGGTACGGGCCCGAATGGTGGCTGGGCGGCCTGCTGGGGGTCGCTGTGTTCATCGCCGGGGTGGCGCTCGCCCACGGCATCAAGGCGTCGATCCTCGCGCGGGCCCAGAAGCAGATGCTCGCCGACGCCGACGCGGGCCGATTCAAGATCGATCCGGAGATCCGCGAGCAGCTGGTGGAGTCGAAATCGTCGCCGCTGGCCCTGACCCTCACCACCGCGATCTTCCTGCTGCTGTCCATCGCCGGGGTGCTGGTACGCACCCAGGGATCGGCCGGCGAGAGCACCGGCAGCGCGGTGATCGTGTTCCAGGCGTTGATCCCGCTGGTCGCCGTCGCGGTCGAGCTCTACCTGCACGACCCGACGGAACGGGACGAGCCGATGCCCAACATCGTCGACCGTCGACTCGAACGGCGGCTGGCCAAGGCCGAACGGCGGCTGCGCATCGTCGCGGCCCAGGTCGAGGCGAAGGTCTCCAGGATCGAGAAGCTCTACCGGGTCGAGGAGGCCATCCTTGACGTGGAGCAGAAGGACATGGGCCTGCGACACACCACCGACCTCGTCCTCGGCGGTGGCCACATCCCGACCGTCCCGACGAACGGCCGGGTCGCCGAGGTGGACCGCGACCAGTTGGAGAAGACCCTCAAAATGGCCCGTCGATCCTGATCCGGCCGACGGGTACCATGTGAGACCGCCATCGAAGAGCACGCCGCCCGCGTGCCGGCCCCACGACCGGGGGTGACACTATTCCCATGCTTTCGGATGACGGCCTTTCGGATGACGACGTAGACGAGATCGTCTTCAAGGCCGCGGGAAACGGCGACCATCGCGGCGCGGCGGCCACTCTGGAGGCCTTGGCCGAACGGAGCGAGACGCACGGCGAACGCGTCACCCGGGCGTCCCTGCTGGTCGACGCGGGCAGCCAGTACGGGCTTGCGGACGACTGGGACGATGCGATCCGCTGCTACCGGGCTGCGGTGGCGGACGGCGGCGGGTGCCTGGTCGATCCCCGCGTCTGGCTGCATGACGGCCTGCTGCGCAACGGGCAGCCGGACGACGCGGCCGCGCTGCGGGCCGAGCTGAAGGCGTCCCGGTCGGTCGATCCGGGCGTCTACGAGGCCGTGGCCGAGAGCCTGGAGTCAATCGGCCTGCTCACCGACGCCCACGCCTGGTTCACCATGGGCTACCACCGCTGCGAACACGCCACGGTCCCCGACTTCATGCTCGATCTCCTGCTGGTCGGCCGGCGGCGGGTGCGCGTCGCCCTCGGTTATCCGACGGACGATCTCGACGAGGTGGCCGAGGACTACATGGAGACGGTCGGCGGCTGATGGCCCCCGGGGTGCCCGGGGAAGTACCCGGTGCCCGGGGAAGAGCGCGGCCGGATGCTTCGTTGCAACCAGCCGTGAGCCCGACCCGACCTGTCCCCTTGTCCGTGTTGGATCTCGTCCCGGTGGGCACCGGCGTCCCCGCCACCGACGCGGTCCGCGGGACGCTCGAACTCGCCCGACATGCCGAAAGGCTCGGATACACCCGATACTGGTTGGCCGAGCATCACGGCATCCCGGGGATCGCAAGCTCGGCGACCTCGATCCTCATCAGCCAGGTTGCCGCGGCCACTACCACCCTCAGGGTGGGGTCCGGTGGGGTGATGCTGCCCAACCATGCGCCACTCGCCATCGCCGAACAGTTCGGCACGTTGGGCACCCTCTTCCCGGGACGGATCGATCTGGGTATCGGCCGTGCTCCCGGCACCGATCCCGCGACCGCCCGGGCTCTGCGCCGCACCAGCGACCTGCCGGCCATCGACGACTTCCCCGCGCAGCTCGCCGAACTGACGACCTTTCTGGCCGGGGGGGATTTCCCCGACTCGCACCCGAGGCACGGCGTCACCGCGTTCCCGCGGGCCGAGGTGCCGCCCATCTGGTTGCTGGGATCGAGTGGCTACAGCGCCCAGGTGGCCGGCATGCTCGGCCTGCCGTTCGCGTTCGCGCACCATTTCAGCTCGGTGAACACAGTGCCGGCGCTGGAGCTCTACCGGAAGTCCTTCCGTCCCTCGCCCGGCCGGGAGCGACCGTACGCGCTCGTCGCCGCCGCGGTACTCTGCGCCGCCGACGACGAGCGCGCGGAGTGGCTGGCCGGACCGCAGCGGCTGGCGATGCTGCGGCTGCGTACCGGCCGCCCCGGGGTGTTCCCCTCACCCGAGGAGGCCGCCGCCTACCCGTGGACCTCGCGGGAGCGGTCGCTCGCGGAGGCCGCCACCGCCTCGCACATCGTCGGCTCCCCGGTGACGGTTCGCGCGGGGATCGACGCACTGCTCGACGAGACGGGCGCCGACGAGGTCATGGTCGTCACCAACGTCACCCGGCTGGCGGACCGGATCCGCTCCTACGAGCTGGTAGCCGAACTCGGCGGACTGACGTCGGCGGGTCCGGCGACCGCGAGCGGCCGGGGCGCAGTACCCGTTCGGTGATCCGCGCAACCAGTCCGCGCGGCAGCAGTCGGGAGGCATTGGAGGCCAGGTAGTTCAGCCGTCCGTCGATGACATACGCCTGGCCGCGGTCGAGGGCACGGAATGCGGTGGCGATCACCTCGTCCGTGGTCCGCAACCGGCCACCGGCGGACATCCGGGTTCCCAGCACCTCGAAGAACTCGGTGTCGGTCGGTCCGGGGCATAACGCGAGGACGCGGACCCCCCGCCGACGGTACTCGGCCCACAGGCCGATCGAGAACGACGGGACGAAGGCCTTCGAGGCCCCGTAGACGGCCATATACGGGACGGTCTGGAAACCCGAGGTGGAGGAGACGTTGATGACCGTGCCGCGGCCCCGGGCCACCATGCCCGGCAGGAACAGGTGCGCGACCCGTTCGACGGCCACCACGTTCAGCATCACCTCACGATGATCCCGGTCGGCGGACAGCTCATGGTAAAGGCCGCGTGTCCCGAACCCGGCGTTGTTGACGAGGATGTCGACCTCCAGGCCCGCTTCGGCGACCGCCTCGGCGAGACGGTCCGGACCACGCTCGTCGGCGAGGTCCACCGCGATGACGTGCGCCTCGGTGCCGTACCGGGCAGCGAGGCGCTCCGCGACCATCCACAGCTTCGGTTCGGACGGCGCCACGAGGACGAGCCGGGCTCCACGGTCCGCGTACGCCTCGGCGAACGCCGCGCCGATGCCCGAGGATGCGCCGGTGATGAGAGCGGTGCTCATCCGAAGATCCGGGTCGGCGGTCATGCTTCTCCTGCTCAGCCGGGGTTCCGCGCGGGCGGGCGCGCCAGGCGCGCCACGGGGCGATGCCAGGAAACGCCATCATCATCGGATTCCCTCACCCGCTCCGCTCGACTCGCCCGCAAAAAAACAACTCCGATGCGCGTCTACTCAACTACACTTTCGCCGCTACCCGGCAGCCGCGGCAGGAGGATCGTGTCCATACGTAGTCGGCTGTCGCGACATCCCGGCGCACTCGTCCTCGTCCTCCTCGCCATGAGTGCCGTTCTTATCGCGACCCTCGGTCACGAACACCGCGGCCACAACGACAGTAGCCCGGACAGGCCAGGGCCCACCAGCGCGGCCAGTCTTCCCGGCCTACCCGTCGCCCGTACACCACACGACACCCATGGACCACTCGATGACGGGGATCCGCGGCCCGGCCCCTGGCGGCGGGAGTTGGCGGCGAGAATCCGACCCGTCCCGGTGACCCAGCCGGGCAAGCTGCGCTTCGGCCTCGGGCCGGCGCTCGACAGCGCCCTCGCCTCGCCGCTCGCCGGAGACCTGGACTTTCTCACCACCTGGTACAACGGCCCGGGCGACCTGAGCTTCCTACGGAAGTGGCGGGCGGACCTGATTCCCGAAGTCTACCATTCCGGCCACGGCATTCATCTCGTCGTCTGGCTCGACGGCACCGGCAGCGTGGGGACCTTCCAGACCTCCCATGGCCCCGCCTGCGGCCGGGAGTACCCGTTGTCCGGCGCCTTTCTCGCCGACGCCCGCGAGCTCGCCTCGATCTTCGCCGGGCCCGCGAACGGCCCGGCGCTCTACGTCACGCTCTTCACCGAGCTGCAGACATATCCGTGCCAGTCCAACGAGTGGGCCGCCACGCCCGAGACCACGAACTACTACCGGGCTCTGCAGGACCGGTACCTGGCGACCCAGGAGATCTTCCATGCCGGGGCGCCCAACGCCCGGGTGTCGCTGGGCTGGGGCGGTTGGCAGAGCCGCTGGGACGATCCGGTGAAGGGCGGCGGCCGCTCCCTGATCACACACTTCGCGGACGTGCTGCGGGCGTCGGACTTCCAGAGCTTCCAGGCGATGGGGAACGATTCCAACGCCGCCGACGTGCGGAACATGACGAAGCTGCTGGGACAGTACGGCCCGGTCATGGTGGCGCATTTCAAGTCGGGGTCGCAGGCGGTCTGGGACGCGGACATGCACGCCCTGCTCGCCGGCGACGAGGCGCGCAAGCTCAGCCTGGACGGGCTGTTCGCCTTCAGTTTCATGGACCAGTCCAACATCATCTTCTCGCCCCGGGCGCTGGCCACCGCCCGAGGGGCGGTGCAGAGCCACGGCGTCCGGTCCTCGTTCTAACCGACCGCCTAGAACGATCAGTTAGTAAGCGTGCGGAGAGGGTAGTCGGTAGGACTACGAGGCAGCCGTGGCCCGCGCCCGCCGCACGCGATGATCACGCAATGAGGAGGAGGAGGCCGCGCGGATGCGTCTGCCCGCAGCCCGGACCGTCCTGCGCGCGCCGAGCGCCCTCCTGGGGGCGGTGGTCCAGCCCGTTCTCGCCCATACGGTTCTCGCCCATGCCCGGACCGGGTGGAGTCCGGATTCGAAGCCCGGTTCCCCCGCGCTCGGGCCCCCCGCGCCCCGCGCCGTCGATCACGACAGCGTCGATCACGAGATCGCCGGCTCCACGGCGGCCGGCGAACCGCGGGAGAAGGCCAGCGCCTACCGCCTCCTCAGTCTCGGAGTCCGTGGGATCTCCGGGCCGGCCGGCGAATCCCGTCGCCGGCAGGTGGAACGAGTGCTGGAGAATCAGCCCGGGGTGGCGTGGGCCCGGGTCAACGAGCCGTTGCAATGTGTCCTGATCGGGCTCGCCGAACCGCCCCCCACCCTTGACGATCTGGTCGCGGCCCTCGGCCGGGTGGAGGGCGTCGCGCTCGAACCGAGGCCGGGAGCGGTGCCGAGGTTCGCGGCGCCGATCCGCCGGACGGCCGCGGCACTGGCCGCCGACGGGGTCGCGTTCGCGCTGGCGTCAGCGGGCCGGCTCGCCCGGGCGGTGCCACTGCCCATCGAGATCGCATCGCTGGTCACCCTCGTCGACACCCAACCCCGGCTACGCCGGTGGGTGGAGCAGATGCTCGGCGCGGGCCGGGCTGACGTCGTCCTCGGGCTGGTCAATGCCGGTGCCCTCGCCCTGGCGCAGGGGAATCTCGGTCTCGCGGTCGACGCCGGCTACCGGATGGTCACGCTGGGCGAGGCGCGTGCGCGCCGAGACACCTTCCTGGCGGCTCGGGACGAGCTGCTCGGTCATCCGGACTGGGCCGCGGCCGAGCCGGTGGTGACCGAACGGCCGCGGCCGCTGCCGGACGGTCCCGTGGAGCGCTACGCCGACCTCGCCGTACTCGCCGGGCTCGGCGGGTTCGCGGCCGCCACCGCCGCCACCGGGAATCCGCGCCGTGCCGCGGCGCTGGCCGCCACCTCGCTGCCACGCCCGGCCCGGGTCGGGCGAGAGGGCTTCGCCGCCCAGTTGACCCGCGTCCTGGCGCGTCGCGGCGTCCACGTCATGGATTCGGCGGCCCTGCGGGTGCTCGACCGCGTCGACACCATCGTCATCGACGCCGACGTCCTGCGCGGCGAGGAACGCATCATCGCCGACGTCGTGCCGCTGGCCGGCGCGGACCGCAGCGACGTCGCGGTCCGCGCGCACGCCCTGTTCCGTCCGGCCGGTATCAGCACCGTCGCCACCGCGGAGGGCTGGGCCCTCGGGCCGGTGGAACAGCTCGGCCTGCGCGGCCGGACCGGTGTCCGGGAGCGTCGCGAACTGGCCCGGTCCGGGGCGGACACGGTGCTCGGTCTGGCTCAGGGCAGCAGGCTGATGGCGATCGTGTCGATCGTACCCGGGCGGGCGGAGGGGAGCCACCACCTGCTGGCCGCCTGCCGCCGTTCCGGGCGGGCGGTGTTCGTCGCCGGTGACCTTCCCGCCGGCGCCGGCGGAACAGCGGAGGACACCAACCTTCCCGGGGTACCCGGGGGGGACCGGCTCGTCGGCGCGATCCGCGGTCTGCAGGCCGAGCGCGGCGGCGTCCTGGTCGTGTCCCGCCGACGGGCCGCGGTCGGCACCGCGGACTGCGGCGTCGGTGTGAACGGCCACGACGGCTCGCCGGCCTGGGGGGCGCACATCCTGGTCGGGAATGACCTGGCCGCCGCCAGCCTCGTGGTCGAGGCGGTCGCCGCGGCCGCCCGGGTGAGCCGGCACGCGGTGCGGCTCGCCCAGGTGGGCTCGGGTGCCGGCGCGTTGGCCATGCTCACCGGGGCCGACCCGCGGCTGGTGTCCCGGGCCATGACAATGGTCACCGCGGCGGTCACCGCCGCCCTCGGCGAGGGGATCTGGGCGGCGCGGGAACTGGGTCGCCGCCCCCCGCCGCTCGCGGTCCCCCGTACCCCGTGGCACATCCTGCCGGCCGAGGACTGCCTGGCTCGGCTGGACAGCCTCCTCGGTGGACTGTCCACCGAGGAGGCGGCGCGACGCCGCCAGGACGGCGCGGTGTCGATGCAGGCGACCGCGCCCAGCCTCGTCCGGGCGTTCGCGGCCGAACTGGCCAACCCGCTCACCCCCGTCCTCCTCGGCGGCGCTGCGCTGTCGGCCGCGACCGGTTCCGTGCTGGACGCCGGTCTGGTGCTCAGCGTCGCGATCGGCTCGGCGTTCGCCGGCGCGGTCCAGCAGCTACGGGCGGACCGGGCGCTCGCCCGACTGTTCGCCGTCTCGGCGGTTCCGGCCCGGGTACTGCGGGACGGCGAGGAGACCAAGCTGCCGGCGGACGACCTGGTCCCGGGCGACATCATCATGGTCGGGGCCGGGGATGTCGTCCCCGCGGACTGCCGGCTCCTGTCGACGACGGGGCTCGACGTCGACGAGTCGTCGCTGACCGGCGAGTCCATGCCGGTCACGAAGTCGCCCGGACCAGTAGCAGCCGCCAACCTGGCGGACCGCTCCTCGATGATCTACGAAGGAACGACCGTCGCCGGCGGGCGGGGCACCGGCGTGGTGGTGGCCACCGGCCCGGCCACCGAGGCGGGGCGCAGCATGGCCGCAACCGCCGGTCCCGCCCGGCTCAGCGGCGTCGAGGCGCGACTGTCCACAATTACCGATCTCACCATTCCGGTGGCGCTCGGCGCCGCCGGGGCACTGTTGGCCTCCGGGTTGATCCGTGGCCTGCCGATCCGGGACACCCTCAGCGCCGGGGTAGCGCTCGCCGTCGCGGCGGTGCCCGAAGGGCTGCCCTTCCTCGCCACCGCCGCCCAGCTTTCCGCCGCCCGACGGCTCTCGGCGCGGGGCGCGCTGGTACGCAACCCCCGCACCATCGAGACCCTCGGCCGGGTGGACGTGCTGGGTTTCGACAAGACCGGAACGCTCACCGAGGGCAGGATCCGCCTGCACGCCGTCTCGGACGGCACGCATACCGCTGCGGCGACCGAGTTCGGACCGACGCATCGGCGGGTGCTGGCCGCCGGGCTACGCGCCACGCCGCGCGGCAAAGGAAAGAAGAAGTTGCCGCATCCGACCGACCGCGCGGTGCAGAAGGGAGCGGCCGCGGCGGCGGTGACCCGCGAGTACGGTCTCGCCGCGTGGTCGCCGACGGCCTCGCTTCCCTTCGAGCCGGGCCGCGGCTACCACGCGGCAGTGGGGGATGCCGGCACGACCACGGTGCTGAGCGTCAAGGGGGCGCCCGAGGTGCTGCTGCCACGGTGCGTCCGCCTCCGGACCGCCGACGGCACGGCACCGCTGAACGACCGCCGGCGGGCGAGGCTCATCCAGGAGCACAGCCGGCTCGCGGGCGCGGGCTACCGCGTCCTCGCGGTAGCCGATCGCGACCTGGGGTCCGCGCCCCGACCGGCGGACGAGAGAGTCACCGATGACAGCGTGGCCGAGTTGACCTTCCTCGGCTTCCTCGTCCTCTCCGACCCGGTCCGGACCACGGCCGGGGCGTCGCTGGAGGCGCTACGCGCCGCGGGCGTGCAGGTGCTGATGATGACCGGAGACCATCCGGCCACCGCCAGGACGATCGCCACCGAGCTGGGAGTGCTCACCGACAACCAGATCATGCTGACGGGTGCCGAGCTCGAGGCCATGGACGACGAGGCCCTGGACCCGGTCCTGCCCAGGGTGGCCGTGATCGCCCGGGGCACTCCGCTGCACAAGGTGCGGGTCGTGGAGGCCTACCAGCGGCTGGGCAAGACGGTGGCGATGACCGGCGACGGCGCCAACGATGCGCCCGCCATCCGGCTCGCCGACGTCGGCCTCGCGTTGGGCCGGCGTGGCACGCCGGCGGCCCGGGCCGCCGCCGACGTGATCGTG